>JACRIB010000097.1 GCA_016235895.1 Candidatus Peregrinibacteria bacterium
TACTATGCCGCCTTCAATCTCTCGCCACGTTTTTTATCGATAAGCTCTTTGGCTTTTCTGCGAGCGGCGATTTTGGTTTGTAGGTCGAAAATTTTAGCGCCTTGAGTGTCGGCGGAAGTGGTGCGGGCGTTGACTTTTTCTTGAGCTTTTTTGGCCATTTCTTCTTCCAGTCTTTGCAATTCGGCTTTTTGTAAATTTGCGGCGACTTGATGAGCTATTACGTTTCCTTGTTTGTCTTTCATTGTGGTGAACATGCCTTCTTTTTTGTCGAGTCTGGTTTGTTCTTTGAAAGTTTCGCGTTTCATGCGGAAACGATCTTGTTCCTGCATCTTAAGATTATTGTCTTTGAACTGTATGGTCTCGATTTTTTTAGCTTTGCCTTCTTTGTCCACTCTGAAATCCTTGCCCAGTTGTTTGTAAGCGTCGGCTGTAAGATCGGCCTCCAGAGTGCCTTGCTTGCCTTGCGGCACACGTGCCATGGATTCTTTGCTGGCTCTTTCTTGGCCGGAAACGGTCCGATTGTGGCGCTGTTCACTTTGTTTCACTCCTTCCATATTCAAGCTCTTGATTTGTTGTTCCAATAACTTGTCTTGAGTGCCTTTATCGCCGGCGGCGATTTTGTCGAGCTCTGTTTCGAGTTCTTTTTCCACCGTGGCTTCACGTTTTTTGCCGCTGCCGAATTCTTTCATGTAATTGGCGACTGTTTGCATCCAAAAGAGAATTTTTGGATTGTCGGGTTGAGATTCATTGTATTCAAGTAGTAACTTCATGGCTTCGGCGCCTTGATCATTGTTTAGAAGCTCGGTGGCTGCACTTAGTGTTTCCGCCAATTTGGGGGCGTTTTCTTTAGATTTTTTAATGGCTTCGCCATGCATGCCGGCTTTTTCCTCCAGTCCCAGGCGTTTCTTGCGATCTTCATTTTCTTTGGAAATTTTTGGCAAAAGTTCTTGATTGTGAATTTGCTGACGTTTGGTCCAGCCTTCTTTATCATATTTTTCTTGCCATTTTTTCAAATCTTCGTCGCTGATGGCCGGATTGATTTCCTGCAATTGCTTGAGGTCTTTCTCAAATTTTTTGCGGCGGGCTTCGTAGGCGGCGAGATTTTTATATTGTTCATTTGGTGTCTCGTTGATCAACATTTCATAAGCTTTTTTGAATTCTTTGAAATCGCCGGTTTTTTTTGTGTCCGGATTTTTGAAATTTTCCGGTTTGTTGAAAAATTCGATATAGCGTTTTTCCGTTTCCGCGCTGATCGATTTTTTGACTTTGGCAGAAGCTAAACTGGCTTTTACTCCTTGCATGATTAGATTTCTTTCCAGTTCTTCTTTATTCTTGGCGGTCTTGGCTAGGACGGCATGTTTTTTCAAAGCTTCGACTTTTTGCATGAAATCCAAATGTTCGAAACTTTGCAAAGCCAGTTTCAAAGCGTCCGGATTGTCTTTGTAAATTTGATCGAGAGCTTGCACGCCATGAGTGGAATAAGTTTCGGAATATTTCGGATCGTGTTTGGCCAGACAGGCTTCGCCGTTGGCCAGATTATGCAGAAAATTGAGACCTTTTTCTTGCTGACTTTTTTGAACCAAGGTTTTTTTACGTTCTTCCATGCCGGTATTGCGGTAATAATCCAAAAATTTCTTTTTGGATTCCGGACTCATTTTGCGAATGCTGACGCCGCCTATTTGGATGCGATCGTCCAGATGGGTGAAACCTTCCGATTCCTCACGCGCAATGTCTTTGGCTTCCTTGAGTTTTTCCGCAAGCACTTGCGGATTTTCGGCTTTCAGTAATTCCGCCATGTGCTTTTTGACCATTTCCGGAGAATAGAAACCGGTGTCTTTCAGTTTGGCAAAATGATCTTCGAAAGCTTCGATTTTTTTGCGGAAATCCTGGCGTTCGCTAAGGCCTTCGCGTTTGATAAAGGCATTTTCTTGCGGGCTGCCGAGGCCGTATTTTTTGAATATTTCCGTGAGTCTGGCGTACTCTTTACGGCGAGGGGCGAGGCCGTCGCGATCTTCGACTTCTTTACCTTCCATTCTTTTGATTAAATCTTTGAGGTGGCCGGCGGTTGGAGTTTTTGTTCTTTCCTGTTCAAGCCAGGCTTTGAAACCGGCAACCTGGCCTTTACCGATCAGTTCATGATTATCGTCACAAATTTTGTTGAATTTTTTTTGTAAGTCTAGCAGTTTTGGATTATTTGGCTCGAGTTCAACGGAGTCATCTTTTTCTTGTTGTGCAGCGGTTTCTTTCTGTCGGGGGATGCCATTGATTTCGTCGAGGATTTTTCGAGTTTCTTCCGGGCCTTTGGCGGCATCAAGGCGTCGTTGGAGATCGCTGTATTCCTTGGTGGTGATTAGGGCTCCGCGTTGACCCCGGACGGTCACAAATTCCTTCATTTTGGCTTCAGCTTGAGATTTCAACTGTTCGCGCTCTCTGGCCAGGTCTTTTATGCTTAGACCCTGTTCTTTCATCCGTTTTATGTCGTTTGGAGAAAGATGTCTGGTATCGGTACTATCAACACCCTCAGCTTTGTTCTGATCAGGTTTATCCTGCGGTTTTTCCAGTGGATTAAAGTCTAAATCTTCTGCCAGATTGGATTCAGCCATAAGTTAATTATAGGTTTCACTAATATCGCAAGCAACCCAATCTATAATAATATTGGCAGAAAGTCAAGGTTTTCAGGGTGGACCGAGATTTTCATTAGGGGAAAAGCTTATACCGAGCAGACGGAGAAGCCGCAGCTTAGGCAGAGCATGCAACCTTCGGCGATTTGGATGCTGGAGCCGCATTCCGGACATTTTTTGCTGTGAATGATCTCTTTTTTGTTCAATGAAAGGTGCTCGCGTATGGCTGGATTTTCTAGGGTTTGAGCGACTGGTGGGGGAATGACTTCTTCGAAATTGGTTTTTGGGGCGAAGGTTTTTGCGGTTATAGTTTGCGCAGGTGTGTGAACCGTTGCTGTGTTGGTAACTACGGCGTGGATGCGTGTTTCGATTTTGGGTGAAGAGACTTCGGTAGCTGTGCTACCTGCGTCTTCGCCATTAAGATTCAAAACCTGCTCCTGTCTGCTGCCGTCGCGATATACGGTGCAGCCTTTGAGGCCGTGTTCCCAGGCCATAATGTAGCCGTTGCGAACGTCTTCGCGGGTGGCGCCGTTTGGGAAGTTGATGGTTTTGCTGATGCTGTTGTCCACGTGTTCCTGAAAAGCGGCCTGCATGTGGATGTGGCTTTCGGCGCTGATGTCCATCGCCGTTACGTAGACGCGACGAGTTTCTTCAGGAATCTCGGCTATTTGTTGAATGGAGCCGGTGCGTTCGATTTCTTTGATGATATCTTCACGGTAGAGGCCGATTCTCTTGAGTTCAGCTTCGAGGAAAGGGTTGATATAAGCCAATTTTTGGCCACTCAAGACTTCTTTGTAATAGGAAAGCGCGAAGAATGGTTCGACTCCCGAGCTGCAATCCAGCAGCATGGAAATCGATCCGGTTGGGGCTACTGTGGTAAGTGCAGAGTTGCGGCGCTTGAAATTCTGGCTTTTTGATCCAAAAATGGAGATGTCCCAATTTGGGAAGCAGCCTTTTTCTTCAGCCAATTTATGAGAATATTGACTGGCTGTATCGTTTATTAATTTCATTACTTTGCGGGCGGTATTGAGGCCGGCTTCGGAATTATACGGAACGCGCAATTGATAAAGCATGTCGGCGAAGCCCATGATGCCCAGACCGACGCGGCGATTGTTACGGAAAGTGGTGTTCACTTTTTCCACGGGGAAATCGGAAAGATCGATCACGTTGTCGAGCATTCTTACCGACATTTCGGTGACGAATTTTAGACGTTTTTCGTTGATTTGGCCGTTTTCAACGAATTTTGCCAGGTTGATGGAACCGAGATTGCAAACGTCGCCATCGTGCAGCCATTGTTCGCCACAAGGATTTGTGGCTTCCAGACGGCCTAATTGAGGCACCGGATTGCTGCGATTGGCGGCATCGGGGAAAAGTACCCCCGGCTCGCCGTTTCTCCAAGCGGCGTTGATAATTTTATCCATTAATTCGGAAGCGGTGATGGTCTCTTCAATGGCATCTACATATGCGCCTCTTTTGTTGCGAATAACACGACGAGGCTTCATTTTTTTGCCGTTCCAGCTGCAGAACCATGGTTCTGAGCTGCGATTTTTTACCGCAGTCATGAATTCATCGGTCAAGCTGACGGAAATATTGAAATTAACTAAAACTCCTTCTTCCCATTTTGCTTCGATGAATTCCAAAATATCCGGATGATCCACGCGCATTACGCCCATGTTGGCGCCGTGACGGCCTTGTTGTTTGATTACACCGAAAGATTCGTTGTAGGCTTTGAGAAAAGAAACCGGGCCGGAGGCCGTGCCTTGAGTTTTATTGGTTCTTGTACCGGCTGGTCGGAGTAAATGCCAGGCGAAACCGAGTCCGGAACCGGCTTGTTGGAGGAGCGCGGCATCGCGTAAACAAGAGAAAATTCCATCCATACTATCTTGAAAATGCATTACGATGCAATTGGAAACGAGGCGAGTTTTACCGCCGGCATTGGTGAGAGTGCGGCCGGCTGGAATAAATTCAAATTTGTCTAAAACTTCTTGAAATTTGTTGGTGTAATCAGCGACTTCTTTTTCATTTTTGCCATAACGTTCTTCCACTTTTGCCAATGCTTTAGCCACGCGTTCAAACATACCTTCCGGACTTTCGCAAACTTCGCCATTTTCATCTCTCTGAAGATAGCGAGCAGCAAGAACTCTTAAGGCATTCACGCTAAAAGGTAACTTCGAAGTGTGACCATTCAAGATCTCTTCTTGAGTGTTGCGGATGTTTTTGTGTTCGGCGCGGTAAAGAATGTAAGCCTTAGCTGTTTTAGCGTGTCCTCCCTCAATCAAAATCTTTTCAACCAGGTCCTGTATTTGTTCCACATTTGGAATATTGCTTTCATCTTTGAAGAAAACTTCGAGAACCGCAGCAACTTGATTGGAAATCTGGGTGGCCATTTCTTTGTTGGCTCCGCCTACGGACTGTGCGGCTTTCCAGATGGCTTCGGTGATTTTTTCTTGGCTGAAACTATCAATTTCACCGTTGCGTTTTTTGATTTTTTTGATTGGGGACATAGGAAGACGTAGGGTTAGAGAATCAGAGTGATGAGCTTGTAAAAGCTCTATGTGAACGATATTTTGCAGAGGAATGAGGGGAAAATACCTATATATAGTGGGGTATTTCCAGGAGGAGCCACCACAGGTAGTATGTTGAACCATGTGGTGCCTAGAATATTAGCAGGGGTCCTGTGGAGTGGAAAGTGGAAATGTTTAAAATATGTTGACAGTCGGCAAGGCTGGATTCGTGGTTGAAGCGAATCGCTTCTTTGCTTTATCCTAAGCCATTTTTCACCTTTGTTCATTTGGAAAACCGCTGGGGATAAATGAAAAATAGAGGTCGGTTAGTCGTGGATAGTTGAATGTGGGTTTTAGGCCGGTTGTTGCTGACTTAAACAGTGCCAGCTGCCTTGGCCCCAGATGACGTCGTAAGCGTCGACGCCGATTATTTTGCGATTGGGGAATAATTTCTGGAGAATGTTCTTGGCAATTTCATCTTTTGGCTGGCGGAAAGTCGGCAATAGGACGATTTTATTACCAATGTAGAAATTGGTGTAGCTGGCGGGCATTTGTTCGTTTACATAAATTACCGGATTGGGCATTGGTAGTGGAATTATGGTCAGAGGCTTGCCGTCCTGATCTTTCATTTTTTCAAGTTGGGCGAAATTATCTTTCAAAAATTTGTAATTTGGATCTTTGGGATTGTCTTCTTTTACGCAAACCACGGTGGTCGGATTGACAAAGCGCGCGAGATCGTCGATATGTCCATCAGTGTCATCGTTGACAATGCCTTCACCAAGCCAAAGAATGTTAGTCACGCCGAGATAATCTTTGAGATGCTGTTCGATTTGTTCTTTAGTGAGGTTTGGATTGCGATTTTTGTTCAGCAGGCAGCTGGTGGTGGTGAGGAGTGTGCCTTTGCCGTTGACGTCGATGGAGCCGCCTTCGAGGACGATGCCTGGATTGAAAACGGGGATATTTAGCTTGTGGCCAATGTTTGTTGGCACAGCATCATCGTCTTCCCACGGCGGATATTTGCCGCCCCAGGCATTAAAAATCCAGTCGGTGATGGCGATTTCGCCGGTCGCGTTTTTGACAAAAATCGGCCCGTGGTCGCGGGTCCAAGGAACATTTGTTTTAATATGAAAAAATTTGAGGTTGTCGCTGCGGAATCGAAGTTTTAGCAGGCGTTCACGGACTTGGTGTTCCATCGCTTCGTCATTTACGAGGAGGTGCACGGCCTCGCTTTCCTGCATCACATGCATGGCTTCGCAGTAAGCGTCGAGAACTTTTTGGTATTTTTTGGCGGAGGTGGAATCTTCCAGCCAGCAATTCCAGTGTTTGTAATTGTGCGGCCAGGAAAGCCACATGGCACTGTGCGGTTCCCATTCGGCGGGCATGTGGAATTTTTTGTGGTCGAGGTGTTGAGTGAGTGGGTCGGTGGTGGTCATATTGCCAAAGTGGATAAATTGTTATACTTACGTCTGCGCGCGCAGACTTTTTGGCTTTAATTTTGGCTCAAATAAGCCGTTTCGGTTTTTGTGGGTCGATTCTGATTTTTATAATTGGCGATTATTTTTATGACGGTAAATGATCATAGCGGATTCGACGTTCGTCCAAAAATGGCCATTCTTTGCGCATGTAGGCGATCAAGTCGAGGTCGCATTTTACCACTAAATTTTCGGCTTTGTCGTTGCCGGCTTTGGCTAGCACACGCCCGTAGGGATCGCTGACGAAGGAGGTGCCCCAGAAATCCAGGTTATCTTCTTTGCCGGTGCGATTGACGGCTGCAATGAAGATATTATTGGCGATGGAGTGACTACGTTGAATGGTCTGCCAGGCTTCAAGTTCGGCTTTATTTATTTCATCGGAAAGGCGCGGATCCCAGCCTATCGCGGTAGGATAAAAAATGATTTCAGCGCCGTTTTTTGCTGATAGGCGTGCGGCTTCCGGGAACCATTGATCGTAACAAATTAGCGCGCTGATTTTTGCCAGCGGTGTTTCGAAAACCGGAAAACCGAGGTCGCCCGATTCAAAATAAAAATCTTCGGCGTAGAGGTCGGGCGGCTGAGAGGGAATGTGAATTTTGCGGTACTTGCCAAGAATTTTTCCGTCCGGGCCGAGGGCAATAGTGGAATTGAAGAAGTGCGGTTTTGTATCAGTGGTTTTTTCAAAAATGGAAACTATGAGTGTGACTTTGAGTTTTTCTGCTAATTTGCCGAGGGTTTCAGTCGTTGGGCAGGGGATCGTTTCCGTTAATTCAAATTTTTTTGGATCTTTGCCCTGACAAAAATAAGGCGCGAGAAAAAGTTCAGGAAGAGCGATGATTTGTGCGCCGCGACCGGCGCAGTCCTCGATGCCTTTTATGGCTTTTTCGAGATTCTTTTTACGAGTTGGACCGCAGCTCATTTGTACGAGACCAAGTGTGACTTCGCGCATGTGGATTTTATAGAGGATTTTTGGGTATTTGTAAATTTATGATCAGTGCAGGTGCTTCATTTTTGTGCTAAAATTCGGTCGTGAATTTGAGGAATTTTCTAAAACTTGGGCTAGTTTTGATCAGTTTATTTGTTTTTGTGAATTGCGGAGGAGGTGAGCCGGTTGAGCAGCAGGAGCCAAAGCAGAAAAATGACGTAGGTTTTATACCGGAGCCCAATATTGATGCGCCTAATTTGACAACAGATGGTAAAAATATTCTAATTATTGCCGGGCAGGGTGGATCTTCCGGTCCAATGTTCCAAAAAGCGGCGGCGACTTACAAAAAAAAGCATGGTGGCGAAATTTATGTTGTTTATAGTGGCGATGAATTTGTGGCTGCAGTGCGAGATTTTCTTAAGAAAAAGGGTAAGATTGATCATTTGGAATATTTTGGTCATGGAAATCAGGTCGGGCTTTATGTAAACCAGGAGTCTGGAACAAATGGTGGAGTTTATGCTAATGATCCGGATTTGGACAAGGATTATTCTGCCGCTTCGATTTATGAGTTGCCGGTGAATATTTTTGCCGCGAATGGTTCGATTAAATTTAATGGTTGTAATGTGGCCAAGGGTTATCCGCAGGTTAATTCTTTAGCTCAGGGTTTTGCCAATTATTTCGATGTAGAGGTGGTTGCGCCGTTGGGACCGACGGATTTTTCAAATGAAAATGACGACGTTTATATGTTCGCGACTTATTCAAATAAAGATTTTGTTAATCTGAAACCGCAAAAGTCGATTGGTGAATTTGTCGACGTGCGCGAAGGCCAAGATTATACAGTGGCGGTTAAGGAATTGATGAAAAGGGGATTGAATTTAAATTTCAAGGATAAGAAATTCTTGCCTTATAAAAATATTACCAATGCCGAGGCGGAGGAGTTTTGCATGGTTGTTTTTAGCGGAAAAAAGTGTCACGCACCAGGTGAAAAGTCCGATAGGATCAGAAATTTGAGGGCTCTGCAATTACTGGTTGATGCCGCGGGGGTGGATTTGAAGAATACCAATCCTTGGTATAAATCCTATATTGATTGGGCCAATGACGCAGGGGTTTTGACCCGAGATTTTACTGATAAAAGATGGTACACAAGAGGAGAAATGGCGCAGTTGGCCTGGGGTTTAGCAAAAAAATCTTAGTATTATCCGCGCTTGCGCATTTTTTTAATCAGACCTGGTAAAATTTCCAGTACATGATCTATCTCTGTTTCACTGGTGTTTTTACTCAGCGTCATGCGGACGCTGCTTTGAATTAATTCCGAAGAAAGTCCGATTGCGTGTAATACGTTTGATGGTTTGGAGGTGCGCACGGTGCAGGCGGCGCCGGTGCCGATGTAAATGCCGAGGTTATCGAGCTGGAGGAGCAAGTCTTGGCCTTCGATTCCCTTGAAGGTGAAATTTGTGTTGTTTGGGAGGCGTGGACAGGCGGTATTAGCATATTTTGGATCAAATGGATTTGGGCCGTTTAATTGTGAACCGGGCATTTTTTCCAAAACGCCTTTGATTAATTTATTGCGTAAATTTACCAGGCGGGTGTTTTTTTCTGCTTGGCCGATTATCGCTAGCTCTACTGCTTTTCCGAGGCCGACGATTCCGGGTACGTTGTGCGTGCCCGCGCGCAGTCCGTTCTCGTGCGTGCTGCCGAGAATGAGTGGCTCGATTTTGATGCCACGTTTCACATAAAGCACGCCGGCCCCTTTAGGCCCGTAAACTTTGCTGGCGTTTATTGTCATCATGTCGACTTGCAATTTTTCCACGTCCAGATCATAGGAGTCTGCAGCCTGGCAGGCATCGGTATGAAAAATTACGCCTTTTGCGCGGCAGATTTTGCCGATTTTGGCGATGGGTTCGATAGTGCCGATTTCATTGTTGGCATACATCACGGACACAAAAATAGTTTCCGGGCGGATGTTGGTGGCGACTTCCGTTTGATTGATGAATCCTTCTTTGTCCACTTTAAGCCATGTGACTTCGTAGCCCTCTTCTTCCAATTTTTTGAATGGGGCGCGGACGGAAGAGTGTTCGACGGAGCTGACGATCAAGTGTTTGCCCTTTTTTGAATTGGCGCGTGCGGCACCGAAAATTGCCAAGTTATTGGACTCCGTGCCGCCGCTGGTGAAAATAATTTCATCGCTGCTGCAGTTTAAAATTTTGGCAATTGTCTCGCGGGCATTGTCTACTGCGACGCGGGCGTTTTGGCCTTTGGTATGCAGTGATTCGGCGTTGCCATATTCTTCCGTGAAATAGGGGAGCATGGCTTCCAAAACTCGTGGATCGACCGGGGTAGTGGAGGCATTATCGAGGTAAATTTCCATGTTTTTCAAGATATTTTTTTGCTAACAAAATGCCGGCGACGGAGCCGAGATCTTTCACTTTTTCTGTTTCCAGGAGTTTCAGGGCTTCGGTCCATGAAAACAAATATGGCTTGAGTTCCTCGTTTTTATCCAGTTTTTGTCCGGCAATTTTTTTGGCGTTAAAACCGATAAAAAAATTAACATGATTGCTCATGAATCCGGCGGAGGAAAAAGTTTCCTGAATTTTTTCCAATGATTCGCACTCGTAGCCTGTTTCTTCCAAAAGTTCTCTTTTGGCTGTTTGAGCAATGTCGGTTTCATAAGGCTCTATAAAGCCTGCCGGAAGCTCATAATCCAGGCTTTTCACCGGGTGGCGGTATTGATGAATCATCACAAGTTGCATGTCCGGAGTGAAAGCGGCGATGATGGCAACATGCGGGCGGTGGACGGTGTAATAATCCTTAACGATGTCGCCGTTACTTTTCTCGCAGGTATCTTTTTGCACGCTGAAAAACTTATTTTTGAGAATTTCTTCAGATTTGAGAACTTTCCAAGTCATGGTGGGATGATAGGGGTTTTGGTGCGGAGGAGTCAAATGTATGCTGTCGCCAGTCGCGATTTTTAATTTTTTCTTGATTTATTTTGGTAAGTTTTTAATATAGACCGGAAAGGTGCGGCAGCCTAAAAAGACCCCGGTTTTTCCACTAATCTGTTATTTTGAAAATTGAAAGATCATGTTCTGAAATATTTTTCAAACAGCCCATGGTGTAATTTACAGATTATAATTCCTCCCCGGGGAGGAACCTACAGATTGAGATTTTCCAA
>JACRIB010000096.1 GCA_016235895.1 Candidatus Peregrinibacteria bacterium
CCTCCACAAAGTGGACATCTAATAGTCTTTTTTTTGAAGTTTCATAGTGTCAAAATTATGTGTTATCGCGATAATTTTGACTTCTGCCCTTTCTTTAGCCAAGTCTTTCACTTCTCAGCCCCCCAAATGACTACAGTCGCTCTTGCTTTATTGATCTATAAAATAATATTGCAATAAGTGCAAATTTCTTGCTTGACAATGTATTTCAGAAATAATATCCTGTTGTCATAAAAGTTTGCATAATACTAATTTCGGGTCTATGACATTTGATCAATCAACACGGTTGAATCTTGCGGAAGTAATCGAAGATATGTTTTTGGTTCTGACTAACAAGGAGAAGGATGTCGTTGTGCAGCGTTTTAGTTTGGATAATAAACCTCGAAGAACCTTGGAAAGTATCGGTCAGCATTTTTCAGTAACCAGGGAAAGGATAAGACAAATTGAAAAAATTGCCCTCGGCAAATTGCGCAGAACGGTACAAACAACCAAATTAAATCTTGTTAATGAATTAGCTGATAAAATTTTGGCGGAGCATGGCGGAGTGCTTGCGGAGGTCAAACTTATCAGTGAAATTTTGAATTTTATCAAATCGACCGAGCACGTTGATGCGAATATTATTTGCTTGGCTTTGAATATAAATCCAAATGTCGAGTTGGTTGAAAAAACCAATGTCTACAATCCTTTTTGGGGAGTAAAGAGTATTGACATGGCTTTGATCAATAATGTGATTTCAACCGGAATTAAAGTTTTGAAGAAAAAGGGTGATGTTTTGACAGACGCCAAACTTGTCACTCAAGTAAGACAGGCACTTGCCGATAAATTGGAGACGCATACGGATCCGATGATAATTTCCGCCATGGAGGTGGATAAAAGGATCAAGCGGCTTGAAGGCGCTTTTGGTTTAATGGCTTGGAGGCATATTAATCCACGCAGCATTCGTGATAAGGCCTATATTGTTTTGAAAAAGGAAAATAATCCGCTGCATTTTGTGGAAATCGCCAATAAAATTACCCAAGCAGGTTTTGACAAGAAAGTTGTAACCGTACAGGCGGTGCATAATGAATTGATTAGATATGATCAATTTGTGTTGGTTGGACGAGGTCTTTATGCTTTGAAGGAAGCCGGTTATAAACGTGGCACGGTGGCTGAGGTTATTGAGGATTTATTGAGACAGAAAAATACCATGACCAAGCAGGAAATAATCGAAGGTGTTCTCAAACAAAGACACGTAAAGAAAGGAACCATTTCTCTAAATCTGCAAAAAAATCCGCAGTTTGTGCGTGTAGGTCGTGCCGTGTATAAATTGGACGAAAAAAGAAAAGGCAAAACTTCCACTAGAAAATAGTTAGATTCTGGGCGATAATTCATTCGTAATTAACTGCTTGTTTGTGAATGATTGTATTTTTTGTAAAATAATAGAGAAACAGATTCCCTGCGAGTTTTTGCATGAGGATGAGCTGGCGGTGATTTTTCGCGATATTCATCCCAAGGCAAAAACACATCTCTTGATTGTGCCTAAAAAACATATTCATTCGATTGCACAGATGGAAGAGGGTGATGAAAAAATTGTAGGACATCTGATGAGAATGGCGCAAAAAATCGGTGATAAGTTGGGGCTTTCCGGTTATAATTTGCAAATAAATGTCGGGAAAGACGGTGGTCAGGAAATTTTTCATTTGCATGTACATTTAATGTCTAAATCCGGTTGATATGTCTTTCGTTAATTTACATGCGCATTCACATTATAGCTTGCTGGATGGATTTGGCAGTCCCGAAGGAATTGTGAAAAGGGCTAAGGAGTTGGGTTATCCGGCTGCGGCTTTGACCGATCACGGTGCGGGGTATGGCTTGATTGAATTTTATAAGGCGGCTAAGGGAGCGGGTATTAAACCGGTTTTGGGTTCGGAATTGTATGTGGCGACACGAACAAGATTTGATAAGGAAGCAAAAGTTGACGTGAAGCCCTATCATTTGACGACTCTGGCCGAGAATAACGAAGGATATAGAAATTTGCTGACTTTAATCACCAAGGCGCATTTGGAAGGTTTTTATTATAAACCGCGCGTGGATTATGGCTTGCTGAAGGCTTATGGCAAAGGACTAATCGTTTTGAGCGGATGTTTGGCGGCGCATATTCCGAGAGCGATACTTACCGGTAATGAAGAGGAAATTCACAGACTTGTACAGTCTCATATTGACATTTTCGGTAAAGAAAATTTCTTTTTGGAAATGCAGGATCATCCGTTGTTGGAGCATCAAGGAATCGTTAATAAAAAATTGAAGGAGTTGGCGAAGCATTATGGTTTGGGGCTGGTGGTCACTTGCGATTCGCATTATGCCAAGCCGGAGGATAGTGACGTGCATGATATTTTGCTTTGTATTCAAACGCAAAATTCGGTGAATGACGAAAATCGCATGAGGTATGCCGGTGATTTTTCGATCAGAGACGTGAAAGAACTCAAGGAGGTGTTTAGTGATTGTCCGGAGGCGATAGAAAATACTCTAAAAATTGCCGAGCGCTGCAATGTGGATTTCGAATTTGGCAATAATCTTTTGCCGGCTTTTACCACTCCGAATGGAGAAAAATCCGATGAATATTTGAGCCACTTGTGTGAAGAAGGTTTGAAATCCCGTTTCGATGGTAAGGAGGTGCCCAATGAATATTGGAAGCGCTTGGAGTTTGAGCTGAAGACAGTGCATAAAATGGCCTTTGATACTTATTTTTTGATTGTTCATGATTTTGTGGATTATGCCAAACGGCAAAAAATTGTGGTGGGACCGGGGCGTGGTTCGGCGGCGGGTTCTATTCTGGCTTGGTCATTACGAATTACCGATTTGGATCCGATCAAACACGGCTTGTTTTTTGAACGTTTTTTGAATCCTGAAAGAATCAGTATGCCCGATATCGATATTGATTTCGCGGATACGCGACGAGATGAAGTTTTGAATTATGTTATCAATAAATATGGAAGAGATAACGTCGCGCAAATTATCACTTTTGGTACTATGGCGCCGCGAGCCGCCGTGAGAGATGTGGGTCGCGCTTTGGGCTATCCTTACGCTGAAGTTGACAAACTGGCCAAGACCGTGCCGGCCCCAGTTTTGGGTAAAAATATTTCTTTGGCTGTTTCGATTGAGGAGGATCCGGCGATGAAGGAAGTTTACAAGAATGATCCCAGGGCGAGGGCACTTTTGGATTACGCAAAACGCTTGGAAGGCACCGTAAGGCATGCCGGTACACACGCCTGCGCCGTAGTGATTTCCGACCATCCGTTACAGGAATATACCGCTTTGCAATTCGGTGCCGGGGATAGCAATGAGATTGTAACCCAATATTCGATGAAGCCGATCGAAGAACTCGGACTTTTGAAAATGGACTTTTTGGGACTACGAAATTTGACGGTTATTGAAAAAGCGGAGGAAATTATCAAAACGACAAAGAATGAAGCGGTGGATATAAATAAAATTCCACTGGATGACACGAAAACCTTTGAACTCTTACAAGGGGCTGATACTACGGGTGTTTTCCAGTTGGAATCGGCGGGAATGAAACGATATTTGAAAGAATTGAAACCAACGAAATTTGAGGATATCGTGGCAATGGGCGCGCTATTTCGGCCGGGACCGATGGAATGGATTCCCACATACATTAGGGGAAAGCACAAACCTGAATCCGTGCAATATTTGCACCCTTCCTTCAAGACCATTCTTGAACCGACTTATGGTGTAGCGGTTTACCAAGAACAAATTTTGCAAATTGCGCGTGATTTTGCGGGATTTTCTCTTGGTGAAGCGGATATATTGCGTAAGGCCGTTGGCAAAAAAATTCCTTCACTGTTGGAAAAACAACGAGAAAAATTTGTTCAGGGTTCAATAAAAAACGGGCATAAAGAAAAATTCGCCGAGGAAGTTTTTGAAAAAGTGATCGAACCGTTTGCGGGTTATGGCTTCAATAAGGCGCACGCGGCTTGCTACGGACTAATCGCCTATCAAACGGCTTATCTGAAGGCTCACTACCCTATTGAGTTTATGACTGCGCTGCTTTGTAGTGATGCCACCACCACAGATCGTATGGTTTTGGAAATTAAAGAGTGTAATGAAATGGGTATTGATGTTTTGCCGCCAAATGTAAATGAATCATTCACCAATTTTGCAATTGTTGATCCAAAAACAATTCGTTTCGGTCTTTTGGCGATAAAAGGAATCGGTGCGGGAGCGATCAATGAAATTATTCAAGCTCGTGAAAAAGCAGGTAAATTTAATTCACTGGAGGACTTTGCCAAGCGAGTCCCGACTCATTTTGTTAATAAAAAATTATTGCAGGCCTTGGCTTACAGTGGGGCTTTTGAGGGTTTTGGCGATCGCAATCAAATTGCAGAAAATTATGAGGAAATTTCCAAATTCGCGAAATATTCCCAAGAAATCGCGTCCAATGGACAAACTGATATTTTCGGAGCTCTGGGAGATGACGCGCAAAAAAACTGCAAATTGAATTTCAAGGATTTCCCAAAGTCTACAAATATGCAATGTCTGAAGTGGGAGAAAGAATTTTTGGGAATGTATGTTTCCGGCCATCCTTTGAGGGGACTAAAAAAATATATTTCCAAAAAAGCCCATTTGATCGGGAATTTAACCAAGAAAAATCTGGAAAAACCGGTGAAGGTGCTCGGCTTATTGACGGGACTTAAGAAAATCGTGACCAAATCCGGCGGCTATATGGCGACTTTTACCATTGAAGATCCGACGGGAAAGGTGAACGCAATTATGTTTCCGAAAAATATGGCTCATTACGGCTCAGATCTTGTCGAGGATCAAGTTGTGGGAATCAATGGCAAACTTGATAACAGACGCGGTCAATATCAGGTTATTTGTGATACCGTTAAGCTTTTGTCGTTGGATACAATCATCAATAACGCCAAGGAGCAGGGATTTTATAACCCTGATGACAAATCAGATATCGCGATAAGATTGTTGGATGATATTCTGGCGGATGAGGTGGAGACTTATGTTATACCAATCGAAAAACAGTTCTCTTCAGCCAGAATGAAAAATCTTAAGGAGCTTTTGCAAAATAATCAGGGCGATACGCCGGTGGAATTAATGCTTATGGATGCTAAAAAAAGGATCAAATTGCCTTTCGGAGTGGCGCTTAATGATAGTCTGAGAAATAGTATAAATTCCCTTTTGGTTTAATTTTTGATAAGATCACTTTTGTTTAATTCTATTTTTTATTTTTAATATGCATAGAACTTGTACTTGTAATGATCTTTCAAAAAAATTTGTGGGCCAGGAAGTAACTCTGTGTGGCTGGGTAAATCGCCGTCGAGATCATGGCGGAGTAATTTTTATAGATTTGCGTGATCGGTACGGCTTGACCCAAATTGTTTCAGATCCGGTTAATTTCAAAGAGGCTCATGAGGCAATGAACGATGTGCGCACGGAATTCGTGCTTGAGGTTACCGGAAAAGTGCGCGCGAGACCCGATGGCCAGGCCAATAAAAATTTGGCTACCGGTGAAGTGGAGGTTTTGGTAACAAAATTGAAGGTTTTGAATGCCGCAAAGACCACTCCCTTTGAAATTGATCAGGACAAAGAGATTAACGAAGAAATGAGGCTGAAATATCGCTATCTGGATTTGCGCAGACCCAAGCTTAAAGCAAATATTATTCTGCGCCATAAAGTAATCAAATTTATCCGTGATTTTTTGGATAGGGAAAATTTTCTGGAAATCGAGACGCCGATTTTGGTCAAAGGAACGCCGGAGGGTAGTCGCGAATATTTGGTACCTTCCAGATTATATCCGGGTAATTTTTACGTTTTGCCCCAATCGCCGCAACAATTAAAACAGTTATTGATGGTGGCCGGATTTGATCGCTATTTTCAGATCGCGCGCTGTTTTAGAGATGAAGATCAACGCGGTGATCGTCAGCCGGAATTTACCCAATTGGACATGGAAATGTCTTTTATCGAGATGGAAGATATCATGAAAATTAATGAAAATTTGATGATTGAAGTGGTGAAGCATTTTGCAAAACATAAGAAACTAAAGAAAGAAAAATTTCCGATTTTGACTTATGAGGAGGCGATGAATAAGTATGGTAGTGATAAACCGGATTTACGCTTTGAGATGCCGATGGTAGATGTGAGTGAAGTTGCGCAAAAATGTGAATTTTCAGTTTTTAAATCGGCGGTGGAAAGTGGCGGCTGCGTAAAAGCTTTGAAGGTTCATGGCGGAGCTAAATTTACGCGCAAGGAAATTGATGAATTTACCGAGATCGCCAAAATTTATGAAGCAAGAGGTTTGGCTTACATTGTAGTTGAAGAAGGCAATATTAAATCCCCTATTGTTAAGTATTTTAAAGAAGATGAAATGAAAAAAATTCTGGAATTGACCGGGGCAAAGGTCGGTGACATTGTTTTCTTTGCCGCCGATAAATTCAAAATTGCCTGTGAAGCTTTGGGCCATGTGCGTTTAGCTGTAGCCGAAAAATTAAAATTGCCGGATCCAAATTTGTTTGCCTTTTGCTGGGTGATTGATTTTCCGATGTTTGAAGAAAACGAGGAAACGGGAAAATTAGATGCAGTCCATCATCCGTTTACCGCGCCGAAAAAATTCGAGGATCTTGAGAAAAGTCCGGAAAAGGCCTTGGCTAAAGCGTACGATATCGTTTTAAACGGCACGGAGATTGGCGGAGGATCGATCAGAATTCATGATCGCAAGGTGCAAAAAAGAATTTTTGATATTTTGGGAATTTCCGATGAAGACGCGGAACGACGTTTTGGTCATATGTTGGAGGCTTTTCAATTTGGAGCGCCGCCTCATGGGGGCATAGCCTGGGGCTTGGATCGTTTGGTGATGATTTTTGCCGACGAGCCGAATATTCGTGAAGTTATAGCCTTTCCAAAGGATTCTAGAGCCAAAGATCTGATGCTGGGCGCGCCTTCCGAAATGCCCAATGAACAGCTGGCCGAGCTGCATGTAAAAATTGATATTAAGAAGAAATAATGTTATAATTACAAGATTTTACGTATAAAAATGCCAAGTTGGTTAATGTTGACATTACTGGGTTTGGGAATTATAGGGCTTCTTGCTCTGCTTTTGGTTTACATCCGTTATAAAAGAAATCTGGAGCGATCTTTTAATATGGTTTTTCTGGATATTCGTGTGCCAAAAAAGGAATCCAAAGAAGACAGAGAGGTTGAAGGTGAACAATATTCCACGCAAAAGGATTTTAAGGAGATCGCCTGCGGTATTATGACGCAGTTTTTTGAATCTTTGCACAGTATTTACATCAAAGAATGGTACAAAATTTTCACGGCTCAGGATTTTCTATCTTTTGAGTACGCCGTTCTTGATTCACAGGTACATTTTTTTCTTGTTTGTCCTCGTGATCTCTTGCCAATTGTGGAAAAACAATTAACGGCTTTTTATCCCGAAGCTTATTTTGAGCAAGTAGAGGATTATAATATTTTCCAGCCCGATAGCGAGGTGGCAGGTTGTTATATTGTGCCACACAAGGATTTTTGTTATCCGATCAGAACTTATTCCAGAATGAATGCCGATCCTATCAATGCCGTTATAAATTCTCTTTCAAAAATTTCACCGGATCAGGGCGCGGCCATCCAGATTATGGTCAGACCGCTTAAGGATGGATGGCAGGAGGAAGGGCGTCATCTGGCCAGCGAAATCTTTCAGAACAAGACGGCTTCTCGTTTCAAATGGTATAATCCGATAACCTGGTTTGCCACGATGTTTGAGTTGCTTTTTCATGGTGAAAAAGGCGTTTTAAATGTGGCCAAGGATGGTGTTTCCACTCGTACCACACCAATTACGGATGAAGAGGTGAAGGCGATGGAAGAAAAAAACGCCCGTTCCGGTTTTGAATCAATCATCAGATTGGTTTCCGCCGCCAAAACAAAGCATGATGCTCATGTGAATCTGGTCGCGATGAGGGGCGCGTTTAATCAATACAGCACAAAGCACGGTAATGAGTTGGCTTATACGCATTGGCATAAGACTAAGCCTTTAGTGACCAATTATATTTTCCGAAATTTCTGGAGGGGTTTTAATCAATGGGCCAGCAGAACGAGAATGGTGCTTTCGTCCGAGGAACTGGCCAGTATTTTTCACGTTCCGAATATTCGTTTTAATAAATACCCTTCGATTGCCTGGCAGAATTTCAAAATCGCTCCTCCCCCACCAAATATTCCCACCGAAGGACTTTTGCTTGGCTATAATATTTTCCGTGGTGAGAAAAAGGAAATTCGCATGAAGCGCGAGGATAGATTTCGCCATTTTTACGTCATTGGTCAGACCGGTACGGGTAAATCTTCCATTTTGCAGGTGATGATCCGTCAGGACTTGAAGAATGGTGATGGTTTGTGCGTAATTGATCCCCACGGATCTTTAATTGAAGATGTTTTGCCTTTTGTGCCGAGACATAGAGCGGATGATGTAATTTATTTTGATCCTTCGGATATGGAAAGACCTTTGGGTTTGAATATTTTGGAATCGGAAACTTGGGAGGAAAAGGAGTTGGTGGCCTTGGATGCCATGAACATCATGATTAAACTTTTTGATGAAGAAGTGTTCGGTCCGCGTATTCAGGATTACTTCCGTAACGGTTGTCTTACTTTGATGTCCGATCCACTGGGCGGCGCTTTGACAGATATGGTCCGTCTGTTTACGGATGATGATTTTGCCAAGGTGAAAAGACAACATGTGACAAATCCAATCGTGGCTTCATTCTGGGATCACCAAATGGCCAAGACCGGCGCGCGTGAAAAACAAGAGATGATCCCCTATTTTGCCGCTAAATTCGGTCAATTCGTGACGAACACCATGATGAGAAATATTATCGGTCAGACCAAATCGGCTTTCGATTTCGGTAAAGTGATGCAGGAGGGCAAAATTTTGTTAATGAATCTTTCCAAGGGTTCGGTTGGTGAAATTAATTCCAAATTGCTGGGCTTGATTATTGTACAAAAAATCCAGATGGCAGCCTTGAAGCGTCAAAAGATGGGCAAGGAAAATCGTAGAGATTTTTTCCTCTATATCGATGAGTTTCAAAATTATGTTACAGAAAGTATCGAATCGATCCTTTCTGAAGCAAGAAAATATCGCCTGGGATTGAATATCGCCCATCAATATCTTGCGCAGCTTGAGGAAGGTGGAGGATCTTCGGCCAAGAAGAAAGCCAATCTCAAGGATGCCGTCTTTGGTAACATCGGTACGATGATGTGTTATAAGATCGGTGCTCAAGACGCCGAGCATATGGCCAAAGAAATGAAGCCGGTATTTAGTGATCAAGATCTGATAAACATTGATAAGTATAAGGCGGTAATGAAGCTTTCCATTGATACGCAGCCGAGTCGTCCATTCAGTATCATCCCATGTAATCCATACACCGAGGAGGGCGACAAGGAGGCGGCGGAGGCTTACAAACAGCTTTCAAGACTGAAATACGGTCGCGATCGCGATTTCGTGGATCGAGAGATTTTACGTAGAATTGGCGTGGCTTAACCAGAGAACATTTTATTTCGATTGGCAAGAGTTTGTTCGGTTTGGCCGGTTTTTTTGTGGTATAATGCGGAGATTTAAAAAAATCAAAAATAAATAAAAAATGAAAAAATTAAAAACAAAAATTAGTTTTAAATTGCTTTTGGCTTTCGATCTTTTGTTGCTTTTTGTATTGTTTTTTCTCTTTAAGCCCTTTGGCGCGGCTTTTGGAGATAAGGCTTTTGCCGAGGCGTTAAATGGAGCTCCTTACACCAAGACTTTTATTATTTCCGCCTATTATTCGCCTCTGCCATGTCAGGCTCGTTATTTTAAGGGCAGTTACGATGCGGATATGAAGCTTAATGGTGGTGGTAGGGGTGCAGATGGCCGTGATGTTTATGCGGGAATGATTGCCGCGCCCAAATCTTATGAATTTGGTACAAAAATGGATATTCCGGGAGTGGGTATCGTGGCGGTGCATGACCGTGGTGGAGCGATAGTTCCCGCCGGTGTTCAGGGCAATGCTTACGATCGTTTGGACGTATGGATGGGTTTTGGGGATAAAGGTATGGCCCGGGCGCTTGACTGGGGTAAGAGAACCGTTGAGGTGACCGTTTATGGAGTGAATGATGCGATTGCCGAGCAGGTTCAGCTTGGTGACTATAGTGCTAAAGAAGCCACTCCCAATGATTGTGCTACGGTGGTGGCGCAGGCGGGTGCTAAGACGACACAGGTTGCTGATTCAAAGGTAAAAATTACGCCTGTTAAACCTGATGTGGAGATGATTAAATTGCTTAGTGCCGATTTAAAGTTTGGCGACTCCGGTGAAAATGTCCTGGCTTTGCAGGAACAATTGGCCAAATTGAATTTGTACAGAACCGATGTGAGTGGCTATTACGGTGATGTGACCAAGCATGCTGTTTTTAAATTTCAGCAGACCCGAGGCTTGGTGGCCGATGAAAAATCGCCTTATGCCGGTATTCTGGGTCCAAAAACGCGTAAGCATTTGAATTCAATGGTGGCCTCCTACAACTATAATCAAACATTGATTGCCAAGGCTTCGGATAGTTATTTGGCAAGACTTGATGCCGATAAACCGAAAAGGACTTTATTGGCTTTACAATTGAAGCCGGGCATGAGAGGCGCGGAGGTTGCCGAACTGCAAAAATTTTTGAAACAACAGGGTTTTTTTGAGGGCAATTTGATTACAGAATATTACGGACCTGTGACGGAAAAAGCGGTGACCGAATTTCAAAAGGCCCATAAATTGGTGAATTCATCCAGTGAAAGCGCCGCGGGTTATGTCGGGCCGGCGACTTTAGAGCTGATTAATATGCTCTCTTAAGGCAAGAAGCGGCTACTCTTTAGGTTTTTTGAATGGACGGGTTACGCGCTCGGTGAAAGAATTTATGGCTTGGTTGACGCGGTCGCCAATGTAAGAGGCCAATAATTCATACGGAATGTGATTTTGATAGTGCGCGGCGATCTGTGCCTGGTAAATTTGTAGCGCTCG
>JACRIB010000098.1 GCA_016235895.1 Candidatus Peregrinibacteria bacterium
GCATAGAAATTTTTAAAAAATAATTATGGCAGAAGTAGTAATCTACACAAAAACGTATTGTCCGTTTTCTCAAAAATGCAAAGAATTTTTGAAAGAAAAAAATGTTGAGTTTGATGAAAAATTGGTTGACGGAGATCCTTTGACTTTGGCCGAAATGAAAATAAAAAGTGGTGAAAGAGTTGATACTCCGCAAATTTTTATTAATGGCCATCATATCGGTAATTATGATGATTTAAAAACTCTGGAGGCCGGTGGAAAGCTCGGAAAATTACTAAAATAAGCCTATGTCCAAATGGACTGTTTTGCTTGGAGCGGTAGTGGCAACGGTGATTCTCTACAAGGTCAACATTCAAGAAATAACTCTTGTTGACGTAATGAAATACGTCGTGGTTAATAACATCAAGAAGCCTGTTATTAAAGACCAAAGCCTTTCCATCATGGCTTTTGGCGATGTGATGCTGGGAAGATATGTGCGGGTAATAATGGATCAAAATGGCTTGTATTACCCGTTTGAAAAAATTAAAGATCCGGCAAATTTATTTACCGAAGGCGCAAACGTAGTCTTTGGAAATTTGGAAGGACCGGTCGATGGCGAGGGCACAAAAGGCGGGACCTCGATGGTTTTTTCTTTTGGTGAGGACATCGGGCCGATTTTGAAAAAATTCGGTTTTACACTGCTTTCAATTGCCAATAATCATGCGCTGGATCAAGGGCGGCAAGGTCGTGAAGATACCATTAAAACTCTCGGAGAGAATGGACTTGGCTGGTGTGGCGATGCCAATGAACCGGATCCGGAAAGTGTCTACTATGGCACGGTGGGAAACAAAAATTTTGCTTTTATTTGTTTGCACAGCGCGGTGCATAAATTGGGCTTGGAGGAGACAATTAATCTTATCAAATCGGTGCGTGAGAATGTGGATTATCTTATTGTTTCAATCCATTGGGGTATCGAATATCAGCATACCGCGAATTATGCGATGCAAGTCAAGCCGGCGCACGCTTTTGTGGATGCCGGAGCGGATTTGGTGATCGGCCATCACCCTCATGTGGTGCAAAATTTCGAAATTTATAAGGGAAAAATGATTTTTTATTCGCTGGGAAATTTTGTTTTTGACCAATATTGGTCCGATGATACACAGCAAGAGTTGGCCATCGGCGCGGTCTTGGATCATGCGACTCCGGATAAATCTTTACACACAAAAATTTATCTTTTTCCGATGCAGAGCGAAAAGTCGCAACCGCGAATTATGAGTGAGGACGAAAAAGCCGATTGGCTACCAAAATTTATCGGTTATGGCAGCTATGATGAAAACACGCAACAGGAAATAAGAAATGGAGTTATTGAAATCCCCTGATAAATTGATATAATCACCCTATGAAAATAAAATTCGCAGGCGCGGCGGGCGAGGTGACGGGTTCCAAGCATTTGATAACTTTTAACGGCAAGAAAATTCTTCTGGATTGTGGTTTATTTCAGGGCAGACGTAAAGAATCGGACGAAAAAAATCGTCATTTAAAATTTGATCCAAAAGAAGTGGATGTGGTGATTTTGTCGCACGCGCACATGGATCACAGCGGTGATTTGCCGATTTTAGTGAAAAATGGTTACAAAGGTCCGATTTACTGCACACACGCGACGCGCGATCTTTGCAATTATATGTTGGCGGATAGCGCGCTCATCCAGGAACGGGAAATTGAGTGGCTGCAAAAGCATAAAAAACTTGCTAATGGCGATGCTCCAGAAGCGCTTTACACTCTTGATGACGCGGAAGAAACTTTAAAACTTTTTCGTGGGGTCGGTTACGAGCAAAGTTTCGTAGTGGAGGAAGGAGTGGTGGCTTCTTTTTATGATGCCGGTCATATTCTGGGTTCGTCTTTGGTGCATATGATTTTTTACGACAAGAAAAAGAAAAAATATTTAAGAGTCTGTTTTACGGGAGATTTGGGACGCAGAGGATTGCCAATTTTGCGCGATCCGCAGCCAATTCCGGCAGCAGATATTTTGATCAGCGAATGTACTTACGGCAATCGTTTGCATGCGAATCTGGATACGGTGGAAGATGATTTGGCCGTGGTGGTAAATGAGGTTTGCAAGCGCGGTGGCAAATTGATAATCCCTTCGTTCGCGATGGAACGCGCGCAGGAAATTGTTTATTATTTAAATATTTTAAGGAAGAAAGAAAAAATTCCAGAGATTCCGGTGTATGTGGACAGTCCCCTTTCCGGCAATGTAACCGAGGTTTTCAAATCTCATCCGGAGTGTTTTGACAAGAAAATTTTCCAGGAATTTCTTGAACACGGTGAAAATCCTTTCGGTTTCAATGATTTGAAATATATCAGTGACGTGGTGGATTCGAAGGCTTTGAATGGCAAGCCGGGGCCGATGATTATTATTGCGGCTTCCGGCATGTGCGAGCATGGCAGAGTGCTGCATCATTTGAGAAATAATATCGATGATCACCGCAATACCGTGCTGATTGTGGGTTATCAGGCGGCGGATACTTTGGGCCGAAAGCTGGTGGATGGCTTCAAGGAAGTAAATATTTTTGGTGAAACGCACAGAGTGAAGGCCAGTGTTTATGTGATGGATGCTTTCTCGGCGCACGCGGATAGAAGCGATTTGTTGGACTATATCGGCCGAGTGGAAGAGTTGAAAAAAATCTTCCTGGTTCATGGTGAACAAACCCAGCTGGAGGCCTTTACCGTAGCGCTAAAAGACAATGGATATAATGATGTGCATGTGCCATTTTACGGCGAGGAAGCGGAGATTGATTTCGAATAATTATTTGGTCAAAACCAGCATGGCTTTGCGTCCGCCGGTAGTGTTTTCTTTGTTGCCGTGCCAGTCGTGAATGGCGTTTATGATTATATTGTAGGGATATTTGTAATTCTGGCCGTAGCGGGTGCCGGGGTCATTGGTGATGAAATCATTTTCGTCGTAGCCGATGAGTACCAGCATGTGATATTGCGGGCCTGGAGCCGTGTAATGCGGATTATCCAGCAGACGGCCGGCGGCGGGAAAAATAATAGGATGGCCGTCAGCCAGGATTTTTTTGTCCGCTGCGGCCGGATTTAGTTCTTCATTGTTCAGATAAGTTTGGACAATCATGAGGGCCGCCTCTTCGCAAGCTTCCTGGTACGGCATACCCCAGTTGGAATAGGGGGCTTGTGAAGAAAATGAGACATTTAGCGATACTTTTTGGGGAAGTTTTGCGGTGGTTTGCGTGGAAGCCGCAAAAACGAAGATAACGCCGATGACAAAGAGAACTGTTTTTGGCATATAAGAAGCGAATCTTAGGCCTGGAATGGCTTACGGTCAAGTAAAATACTGGTTTGTTTAAATCCATTTGCTTTTAGTTTTGATCCGTGAATAATTGGGCTATGGGTTACTGGGGTTTTTATAAATTTGTGGCGTCTTCATTAGTGGGTTTGATGCTTTATGTGAGCGGTTTAGTTCAGACTTTTCCCGCGCGGATGGCCCAGCCCGGTCCGAATGATCCGATTTATAAGGAGGGCATGATTTATGCTCCAATATTGATGTACCACCATATTGCGCCAAAAATCGGGGATAATCCGTATTATGTCTCACCGGATATTTTCGCGCAGCAGATGGCCTGGTTGAAAGATAATCATTACAATGTAATTTCGCTGGAAAAATTTTATAATGGCGTTTATGGCAATGAACTTTTGCCGGAGAAACCGGTGGTTTTGGCTTTTGACGATGGCAACAGGGATCAATATACAAATGCCGTGCCGGTAATGAAAAAATATGGTTATACCGGAACTTTTTACATTATCACCAACAATGTTAATCTGGGTGGCTATTTCACCTGGGATATGTTGAAAGAAATGGTGAAAGATGGCATGGATATTGAGTCTCACACCGTTCATCATCCGAGTCTGGGGACATTGGATGAAACGCAAAATGAATATGAATTGAGCAAGAGTAAAGAAGTGTTGGAAAGCAAATTGGGAATTTCGGTTAAACATTTGGCTTATCCCGGAGGTTCTTTTTCAAACATAACCATTGCTGTACTGAAAAAGCTTGGCTATCTTTCCGCTACGACCGTTATTCATGGCCAATATCATACCAAGGATCAAAGCCCCTACAAAATCCACCGTATGCACATAGATAGCGACATGGAGTCGTTTGTAGGCTTTGTGACGGGCAGAAGAAAAGATTAATTTTCATTATCTCACGCGTACGCCTTTTTTGAGGTAATTGATTTTATGAGTTTTTCGTGGCGTGATTGTGGATTTCAGGAATTTTCTTGATGTGGTTTTGTATGATGTTGAGGATGTTGTAGTGAATGTTGTGGTGAATGTTGTGGTGAATGTTGTTGGCGAAGTTGTGATTGTAGTCGAAGTGCTTGTGGTTGGCGATGAGGACGAGGACGAGGTTGAGGTTGAAGTAGATGTTGAAGTCGTTGGAGCAGAAACAGTTACCGCTGACGCGCTATATGGTGAAAAATTAAAACTTTTTACGGTCACTTCGGCGTTCTGGCCGTTTGTTGGGGCCAGGCCATTCATCATCCAAAAATTCATGTCGGCAAATTCCTGACCTGGCACGAAATTATTGGATCCGGTGTAGGTCCACTCTCTTATGATGGAGCCATTTTGACTGACACGGAAAATAATTTTATCCGGTTGCCAATCGATTTCATTCACTACAGGCAGGCTGTGATCAAGCTGAACATTTAATTGATAATTATTGCCCTTAATTCCTGCCGGTTGCACGCTGTAGCCAAGATTTGGCGCTGCCGGATCACCCCAGCGACTGTATTCCGTGTCAATTTCGTGGGTGTCATCCTGGTACATAAAAAGTCCGAGAACCAGATTCGGATCGAAACTATCTACATTACTATTGGTGGTGAAAGTATAAGTGCCGTAGCCCAGAGAGTTTGGTAAATAAACTTCGGAGGAATACCAGGTGCCGTTGTGATTTATGATAGAAAGGTGCAGAGCTCCGCTGCCGTCGACGTAGACGTCGCCGGGGGCATCGGTCCACCAGTTTGGGCCGGGGCCGAAATTGCCGTTTTTCACATTCCAGTTATAGCCGCTGAAGGAAATGGTGCGACTGGAGCCGGCCATTGCCGGCGCGGTTTGTAAAAATAGCGCTCCGAGCATGAATGTGGTAAGTAAAAATTTTTTCATAAGATTGGGTTAGGTGTTTTTTATTTTAGTAAAAAGATCGTCCTCCGGAAAGCGAATTTTGGCTGAATGTGGCAATTCCTTGCGATAACCGATTGACATAGTTGCCACTGCTTTTATATCGCTTGGGAGTTTTAGAATTTCAGCGAATCCGGAGGGGTCGAAACCTTCCATCGGGCAGGCGTCTATTTTCAATTCCGCGCAGGCGGCCAAGCCGAAACCGAGGGCGAGATAAGTCTGTCGGTAAGCCCAATTCATCCCCTCTTCAGGATTTTTGCTTTCCATCGAGCCTCTCATCATTTTCTCATATGCCTCCATGGATTTTCTTTGAATGGGATCGCCATTGCTGGCGATTTCAAAATATTTATCGACACGGCTCGCGAGGTCGTTGCGTCCGCAAAAAACAAGTACGTGAGAAGAATCCTGATATTGCTGCTGATTGTAGCCCTTTCCCTTGAGTTTTAGTTTGGTGGTTTGATCGCCAATGACAAAAATATGATATGGCTGTACACCCCAGGAACTGGGGGCCATTCTGATGGCATGCAGGATTTTGGCGAGATCATTGTCACTGACTTTTTTAGTGGGATCAAAATTTTTCTCGGCATTGCGCCAGTCGAGATTATTTAAAAATGACATATGGAAAGCGGTTAAAAAATTAGGGGTGTTTTTATACTGCGCTTTTAATGAATACAGGTCAAGTTTATGGCTTATAATTGAATTTTTGGCTGAAAAATGGTATAATTTGGGGATTAATTTAAAAAAATGACTCTTGATGACGCGAAAAAAATAGAGGAACGCGAACCTGCCGATGAGGCCGATCCTGCCGCCAAGCAGGGATTATTGGATGGGCACACTGAAAGGAGACGAGACCTCGATGTTCCGGCAGCGCCAAAGGAGAAAACTGCCAAAGATGAACAGCTCAATCGGCTCGTCAATTCACTGGAAACCGTCGGTGATTTGAAAGAATTAAAATTGAATCAATTGCTGGCTCTGGAAGATAAATTCGAGGGTATTTTGCTCTATGTTTTTACCGATGTGGCAGATAAGGATGAAAAACTGGATTTCAAAAACTGGAAAGGCTATAGGGAAATTCAACCCGGAACGAAGTTAACGATAGATTTTCGTGGAAATAAAGAGGCTTTTTGGAAAGTTGGCGCCGGTGATATTTTACCGCCTGCGGTTAGAGCAATTTCGGTTGTGGAGGGTGATGGCGATAATCGCAATGTGCGCACCAGTGTAAAAAGAATCGGCCTGAAAGGTCGTGGCAGTCATGAAAAAGGTTTTTTTGATGAACGCGGCTATATGCCGATTTTCACCGGAAATTCTATTATTGTAGGTGGTGAAAAAGAGCCGGAAAAAGGCGTGGATCGTGAATTTGATAAATATCGCAAGGTTGGTGCGGATGGCAAGCCGGGCGAATTGGATTATGAAAGATATGAACAGGAACATGGCGCGGAAGACCAGGAATTTTATAAAAAAAATGTGCTGGATAATCCCTTGGCGCAGAGAACCAAGGCAATTTCGGGCGAAGATGCTACCAGAATAATGGAAGCTTCCGAAGCCTCGGGAATGGGTAAAAAAGCCGCGGAAAAAGCGATAGCAGTGGCGGAGGCAAGAGATAATTTGGGCCTGGGCGGAGCCAGTTGCTGTTTTGATTGGGTGAGTAAAATTTATCACGAAGTGGGGGCGACGCGCCGACAATATTTTGATAGTTTATCTCAATATGGCGGCAAGGATTGCGGAGAGGCCCATGCCGGTCCGGAGCAATACGCGGGTTTGCGTCCCGGAGATCATATTTTTTACAATGTTTTTCATCAGCTTGGCCAAGCGGTGGATTCGCGCGGTAATCACAGTGCCATCTTTTTAGGCTGGGAGGATAAAGATAATTTAGTGGCCAGATTGGCCAGTGGCAGCTACGGCACGACCTGGCATTTTCATGAAAAACCTACGGATTTCAATAAAGCGCCGATAACCAGGATTTATAAACCGGTATGAAAGATTTTGTTCCCGTGGCGATACGTAGTTTGAAAATCGAACGTTACGCTATTTTATGCGCAAGATTCTATCCACCCTGAAATGCCTTGTTTCTTTCCTTTTTAGGCAATAGGCCTCAATCCCAAAAAAGGTTTTGTTGGAATATTGCATGTCTCCAATAAACGATGGCGTAATTTTCCTGTTTGATTTTGTATCATCAGCCTTCAGATATATTATTTCGAGATCTTCTCCCTTTTTAATCGCTTTTTTTATCCTTTCTGTCTTTTCGTTAAGTGGCATTTCCTTTTCTGCAATATCGTATTGAAAACGTGTTAGGAATTTTACGATGTGATAATCAATCCAGATGTGTTTCTTGTAAATTGGTCTTTTAAGAATCAATCCCTCAAAACTTGTACATCGACTTATGGCCACATAAACTTGCCCCTGAACAAAGGCGCCGTTTCCAATGTCCACGGCGACATTGTCGAAAGTTTTTCCCTGGCTTTTATGGATTGTAACCGCCCACGCAAGCCTGACAGGATATTGAGTAAAAGATCCGATAATATCCACATCCAATTTACCCAGCGCCCTATTGTAAACATATCTGAAAATTTCCCAGGTGTTGCGCCTCACATTTACTTTCGCTCCATTTTGCAATTCCACCACCAAATAATCTTCTCCACTTTCTTCGTCTTTCTTTATTTCTTCTATTTTCCCAATAGTTCCATTTACCCATCTGTTTCCCGAATCGTTATTAAGCAGCATAATTTGCGCTCCAATTTTTAACTCCATTTCCAATGAGGTAGGTAGATGCTTATTATCAAACTCACCGGTAATATTTCCGTGATATTTTTTCGTCCGGGTTTTTAATTGTGATAATTTTCTATTGTTTAAATTGTCTGCTGCTGCATTTGTAGTCGTTAGGGTGATACAGAATTCTTCACTCTTGTCGTAATCATCAAAATCCGGATTATGCCGGCAATTAAGCTTTTGTATATCACCATCAAGGACGCTGCTGTTACGAATTTTGTTTAATAATTCAATAAATCCCGGGTCTTTTTGTCGATATATCTTTTCAAGTTCAACCATCTCCATGTCAACATTTTCCAGAATTTTCGCATCAAAGAAATATGGACTTTGATAGTATGTCTGAAACATTTCTTTTTCATCCTTACCTGAAACAACCGGGGGAAGTTGATAAAGATCCCCTATGAATATCATTTGAATGCCTCCAAACGGCTTATTGTTTTTGAGATAAAATTTGAGTGCTTCATCAATACAATCCAACAAATCCGCCCTGACCATGGAAACTTCATCTATTATGATAGTATCGATGTGCTTCAAAAGTTCTATCAATTTTCTTGAAGGCTCTTTCGCACGTACCGTGTCCTTTGTGATGTGCGGAGGAAAACGCAGGAAGGAGTGAATAGTCTGACCTTTCACATTGAGGGCGGCAACACCGGTTGGGGCCAACACTGCGACATTTTTATCCGTTATTTCACGAAAATATTGAAGAAGCGTAGATTTTCCAGTACCGGCTTTACCTGTGATAAACAGCACCTTATCTGTGTTCTCCATTAAATCCAGAGCTTTCTTGAAATATTCATTTATTTCAATCTTTATCGTGGTTTCCCTTTTTGAATTCTTTTTAATCTTTTCTTTAGGCATAGATAGTTTGTTTATTATTCTTTAGCAAAATAAAAGTAAAAAAGCCATCTTATTGTTTCAGTGTTTCTGCAAAAAATTGGCTCGAACTTCCGGCTCACGGGGCAAAAGGTGGCTTGTCAACTGCAAAAACCGTGGTCTGCCAAGGCGCAAAAATCGCGATTTTCCGTTTGGAGCGGGTGACGGGAATCGAACCCGTATCTATAGCTTGGAAGGCTATAGTAATAGCCATTATACGACACCCGCGGGAGTGCCACACAAATCTAACCAAGCCCATGCCAAATTGCAAGGAATTTAATTTGCCAGTGGCGTTGTTTTGAAATAGTATGGGTTTACCTCATTCAAAGTATGGCAAAAACAAAAGCAAAGTCGAGTGGATGGCTGAAAAAAATTTTCGGCGTGAGCAAGTTCTTTTTGTTTTTGGTGATTTTGGGTATAGTTTTGGCGCAGTTTGCGCAGACGCAAAAGATTTTTAATAATTTCGCGTTTTTGCAGAATGACAGCAGCTCCTTAATTAAAGAAATCGGACAGGTAAAAGAAGGTTATAGCAAAATCGGCAATGACTTGAATGAAGTGCGGGATTTTTTGAGAATGCCAAAATCAAATTATGCGGGATTCGATGAATCTGCATCTATCTCAGACACAGAAAAAAATACTAACGAGGTGCAGATATCTCTATTCAAATATATAGATTATCTGGGCGGTAAAAAAGCGCGTGAAGAGAAGATTTCCGCTACGGTATCTGCTCTTTCCGGCTTGGTGAAAGTCGAAGATTTTAAACAATTTTTAAAAACCTGGGGGCTGAGCGCGCAATTTGATGAAGACAAAGATAGCGCCTGGCTAAAAATTGGTGATGAAAAAAATGATGTTCTGTTGAGTTACTATTTGGACAAAGCGGATGGGAAATTATTTTTAAAAACTCCCAATTCAAAACAGGAAGTGGATTACAGGGACAAGTTCGTTTTGGACAAAGATTTACAAGGATTTGTGTATGGCAATAAAGACTCACTGATAGCGGTGGCACAGGGTTTGAACGCGAAAGAAAAGGAAATCGGCGAGGCGATAAAATCCAAGCCGGTGCGGGCAATTTTGACAAAATTGGGAATAAAACTGGAAGATAAATTTACCGATAAAGACCTGAAAATCACCTATTCCGTTTACAATAAAACCGATGAGGTGGTCGGCGAAATAATTTTGGATGCGAAAAATCTGAGTATTTCTTTAGTTGATAAAAATGATCAGGGAGTCGCTTTGACCGTCAATGATCTGATGTCGGCATTACCGTCGTTTCTTGAAAAATTACAAACCAAGACTTTTATTGAAAAGAAAGCCGATAAAATCATGACGGATCTGCAAAAAACTTTGGATGATGATGGTTTTAAATCTTTGTTGAATCAATTTGGCTTGAAAATTTCAGTAGAGCCGAGAGTGGATGGTGAGAGAATTTTTTATGATATTTTGAGTGTAGATGGCAAGGTGATTAGCTCTCTGGTTATCGAAAAAACTACCGGAGTGATTAATATAATCGGGCCGAAGGGAACAAATCCTCAAAATCTTCTCTACTTCCAAGCGGAGGATAAAAAAAAAATTCTAGAAATCCCCAAGCAGATTCCCAATTACGGCAATGAGACTTTTGGCAGTAAAGATGATTTGAATTTACTGCTTGCCGGTGAGAGGGACGGGCTTTTGGATACGATGATTTTTGTTCATATTGATGAGCAAAATCGTCAAATAAAAATGATCAGTATTCCGCGCGACCTTTTTTATAACGGGCGTAAGATCAACGCTTTCGCGGAATTTTATGGCATGCCGGAGCTCAGTAAAGCGTTGAGCGACATGACAGGGTATAAGCTCGATAAGTACATCAAAATCAACATGTACTCTTTTGTTGATGTGATCGACTTGGTTGGCGGCGTGGACGTGCATTTGGACACGGCGGTGATCGATCCGACATATAAAGTGGTGGATAACGGCAAGGAAGGGACGCTGCATTACGAGCCGGGAGATTATCATTTGGGTGGCGTGCAAGCACTAAGGCTGGCGCGCAGTCGTCATACAACTTCCGATTTCGCGCGGGCGGAAAGACAACAGAAAATTATCGAGGCCTTGCAGAAAAAAGCTCAAAATTTCGGTTTCGGTGACCTGGATACAATTTATCAAATCGCAAAAACCGTCTTGTCCAAGACCGAAACGGATATCGATCTGGATGAAGCAATCGCTTATTATTTCAAATATCAAAATTATAAAATTGTTTCCAATGACGTGATGTCTTCGGCTAATGTGCTTTATGAGCCGCCATATGTTACGCAGGAAGATTGCGATGCTCAAGTGGCGATTGGAGATAAGTCTTGCGAGACGCAAAATCACGAATACACTCTGCTACCTACGAATGATGACTGGAATCTGATTAAGTGGTTTTTTAAAGAGAAGTTTGGAGAATAGATTCAATTTAAACCATTTTTGTGGTATGATTGTGTGATGGCGAAAGAACCAATAAAACAAGGGCCCGTTGAAGATGGCATTGAAGCCGGCGAAAAGCCGGATCATGTTGTTGATGCCGGCAAAGATCTTATCTTTAAGCGAGCTTTCAAAGTTCTGGAGGGCGGGGCAAAGACGAAAGAGATGAAAGGAAAATTGGATAAAGCTGATTTGAAAGTTGCTGGTCAAAAATTGGATAATCCCATTGAATCCTATTCAAGGCTCCAAGAAGCTCTTAAATTAGTAAGAACTTATTTTGGTAAAAATTTAAGAATTGATTTAAATGATCTCACGTTCCGTAAATTTCACGGAGATATGGTTGGTGAATCGACAAAAGAGGGCACTTATGTCGATCCGATTATGTTGATGCACCCTGCAGTGCGATTAGCCCATGTGATAGCTCACGAATTGGCCCATAAAAATAAAAAAATTATTAATGAGGGACTGGTGGAAGGGTACGTGGACCGGTTTTTTGGACATGAGGATGGGGCGTATGAAGCGGCGGTGGAAAAATTTAAAGAATTCGCAAAAAAATGTGACAAAAAAGGCGATGCGCGGGCAAGCGTGGGAAGACTTTATGAACTTTATTATCACGGTGATTTTGAGAAAATTTACGGAACGTATGAAAAAAATTATATGTCTGAATTGAAGACTCAAGCCGAAAAAGATGAAGCTTTTAGACTTTTTCAAGAAGTTTTTCCGGAATTGCATTATACGGCGGATGAAAAGAAGGCGGGATATTTTGATTTAAAAAGGCCTGCTGTTGCAAAAAAGGCGGCATAATGATAGAAGTCTTTTGGTGATGCAAACCCACCCAAGAAATCACAGAGTGATTTCTGCCGAGCTCATTCTAAGAGCGAGGCTAACATTCGCGAAGCGAATATCCTTATGCAACTAAAGAAAGGGCAAATTCTTGAATTTGATGTTCACGCTTTGGCTTTTGGCGGGGCCGGTTTGGGCAAGCATGAAGGTCTTACAATCTTCGTGGAGAAGACCATGCCGGGTGATCGCGTACGAGCGGCTTTGACGAAAATAAAAAATAATTTTTGCGAGGCGAGGCTGGTGGAAGTGGTGAAGCCTTCGCCGGACAGAATAAAAGCGCGATGTCCGTATTTCGGTGTTTGTGGCGGCTGTCAGCTCCAATTCATGCCTTATGAAAAACAATTGCAGTTAAAAAAACAGCAAGTGATCGATGCCTTTGAAAGAATTGGCAAAATTTATAATCCGCCGGTGGAAGAAATTCTGGGCTCCGGAGACGTTTATTATTACCGCAATAAAATGGAGTTTTCTTTTGGTTATGATGAGAAAATGCAATTTGCTTTAGGTTTGCATGTGCCGGAAAGGCGATTTGATATTTTGGATTTGAAAGAATGTTTTTTGCAATCGGAATTTTCGGTAAAATTGGTGAATGAGATACGGGATTTCGTTATTGAGAAAGGTTGGAAACCGGCGCATGTGATGTGGAATGAAGGCTTATTAAAGGCTTTATTCGTGAGGGAGTCACGACGGACCGGCGAGGTAATGATAAACATTACGACCTCTGAAGAAATTCCGGAAAATTTTGAAAAAGATTTTGAGGAGTTGGTGGAAAAAATTTTGGAAGTAAAGAATGGAGAGAAAAATCAGTCGAAAAAAGTGGTTTCAATTTATTGGTCAAAAATAATCAATCGCGGCGGCGAGCCGAAACAAATTAAAGAAAAATTATTTTATGGCAAGCAGGTGATCAGTGAAAAAATGTTGCTCGAAAACGGCGATGAATTGGTGTTTGATATTTTGCCGCAAGCCTTCTTCCAGGTGAATACTTTGCAGGCGGAAATTCTGTATAGCCAGGTGTTGAAATTTGCCTTGCAAAAGAGCCACAAGATGGTTTTCGACCTATTCTGCGGCACCGGCACAATCGGGCTTTTTTTGGCCAAACATGTGGGGCAGGTTTTGGGAATCGAGCTGAACAAGCAGGCGATAAAATCGGCGAGAGAAAACGCGCGCAAAAATAAAATTTTCAACATCGATTTTTTTACCGGAGATGTTGGCAAAGTTTTAAATAATGTGCGTGAGCAACCGAGTCTGATCGTGATTGATCCCCCACGCGCCGGACTCACCGAAAAAACAATTCAAAAAATAAATGATTTCGGCGCAAACGAAATTATTTACGTTTCCTGCAATCCGGCGACTTTGGCGCGCGACAGTGCTTGGCTTGCGGAATATGGTTATAAGATTCAGAAAATTCAACCTGTGGACATGTTTCCACATACTTTTCATATTGAGTGTGTTTGCTACTTTGCGCGATAATTTTTCTGTAAATATTCTTTGGCCTCGGCCTTGGTTTTCAGTTCATGGGAAAGCTGAAGGTGGCGTAAATCTTTGAGTATCTCCCCCACTTTTTCGCCTTCGGGAAGATTGCAAATTTTCATTACCTCTTTGCCGGTCAGCAGATTTTTTGGCATCAATTTAAGCTTGGCGATTTCATGGCGATAGAGCAATTTTAATTTTTCATAAAGGCTAAGGTCGAGAGGTTTCGTGCCTACGGTATCGGCGCGATTCAGTTCCAAAAGTTCTTCAAAACCCGGTTCAAGAAACCAGTGACGACGGCGGCCATCGGGCATTTCTATCAATGGCACGATCATCATGTGGTGGCGAATAAGCCAATAAACACGATCAATAGTTTTTTTGGGGAAATTGAGGCGGGTAAGTATTTTTTTAGCAGTTCCTGAGCCAACTTCGGCGTGGTGATTGTAGCGAATGCGCTCCTGATCCTGAGCAAAAGTTTCATATTTTCCAATGTCGTGGAGTAGTGTGGCCCATTTGAGAGCGAGGGAGGATTCATCGGTCAAACTATTGAGCGATTTCATCGCATGATCCCAAACGTCGCCCTCCTTGTGGTACTGCAATGGCTGAGCGAGACCTTTCAATTTGCAAAGTTCCGGAATGAGAATTTCCAGCGCACCGATTTCAAACAATTCTTCGAAAGCACGCCCTGGGCTGTTGCTCATAATAATCTTGTTCAGCTCATCAGCAATGCGGTTGGTGGAAATATTTTTGATGAGGTGGACATGTTTTTTTATAGCCTGATAAGTGTCGGGGTGATATTGAAAGTCAAAAGCATTTTTGAAACGGACGGCGCGAAGAATGCGGAGATGATCCTCTTTTATGCGCTGTTCGGGGTTGCCGATGAAACGAATCAGTTTGTCACGCAGGTCTTTTTGACCATCGACGTAATCGAGAACTTGCTCGGTGGTCGGATCGTAAAACATGGCGTTGATGGTGAAGTCGCGGCGCAGGGCATCCTCTTTGGCGTTGGTGAATTCCACCGCATCCGGACGCCGTCCGTCGCTGTAGCCGGCATCGGAACGGAAGGTGGCAATTTCAAAATGATGACCGTTTTTTATGGCTAAAATCACGCCAAATTTTTTACCGATTGGAATGGTGTGTTCCAGATTTTTTTCTATTTCTTCGGGCTTGGCGGAAGTGACGATATCAAAGTCTTTTGGCTTGATACCGAGCAGCATATCGCGCACGCAACCGCCCGCCCAATAAGCCTCGTAGCCGGCTTTTTTTAGTTCTTCGATAATTAGGAGCGAGGTGGATTGCATGGCCCAAATATACATTATTCCCTTGTAATTGCCGAGGATTTTGTATACTTTGCTTGGCCTAATAATTAATTTAAAA
>JACRIB010000099.1 GCA_016235895.1 Candidatus Peregrinibacteria bacterium
CTCCACAAAGTGGACATCTAATAGTCTTTTTTTTGAAGTTTCATAGTGTCAAAATTATGTGTTATCGCGATAATTTTGACTTCTGCCCTTTCTTTAGCCAAGTCTTTCACTTCTCAGCCCCCCAAATGACTACAGTCGCCGGAGTTAAATCAAACTTTTTAAAACAAATATCCTTTAACAAAAATAAAAATATGGCACATACAAAAAATCTCTCGATTAGAGAGAAGACCCTTGCCGCGATTGTCGTGGTTCTTCTTGCGGTAATTGGAATTGTTACCTATTCCCAGGCTTTTCGTGGTGGCGCAAATTCGCTTGTTGCGGATGAACCTGCCAAACAAAACGATACCGAAAACCAGCAGCGCTGGATTAAGGATCAGAACAACTGGCTAAAAAATGAACAAAGCGAACTCAAGGATATTAAGAGGCAAAAAGTGGATACGAGCGTAGTGGACGGTTTATACGCGCAATTCGCATCCTGTGTTCAGGCACGACAAGCCGAAATCAACACTGAAAATTTTTGGAACAATACTCGTGATTGTCAGTCAATTCAGCAAGATATTGGTGTTCAGATGAACGATGTTTTACGACCGGCCAGGGATTGTGCCAACACGAAAAAGAATATTGAAGACAGGCGCAAGGAAAAAAAGAATATTGATAGTCAGCTGAAAGATATTTTGAGACAGGATAAAACCGCGAATGTATCGGCTTTGACGGCGATTGTAGACCAAATAAATGCGTTGTTCACGAAGGCGGATCAGGCATCATCGGGTGGCACCTGCAATTCCGATGTTCGTGACACATTGAATGATATTCAGAATGAATTCAACAGCCTTTTCCAGGATTTTTATAGCAGTTCCAACGAGGTGAATCAAAAAGCCAATGAAGGAAGGCAGTTGAAAGACAATAAAAAAGATTATGAAAAAGACAAAAAAGTGAGATGTGAAAAGGATAAAGCAAAAGAATTAAAAAATTTCGAGAAGGAGTTGAATAAGGCAAAAAAACAAGACGCTGGTTCTGATGATATGCAGGCTGCCTATGATAGTGTTAAAGATATTTATACCCAGATGTGCGTGGATGCTCTTGGCGTGATGAAAACCGCATTGGACACGGGAAACGCGGATGCGTACAACGAGGCACGATCAACATACGACGATCTGGACAGAACATTCTGGGATACTTTAAATGAAAACCGTCAAGGAGTTCAGGAAAAGACGCAAAAAAAAGAACAGTTGAAAAACGTGACTCGTGAATTGAAACGATGGACAAGTGAGCTCAAAAAAATGAAATCCGAGCTGAACAGGACAAAGCAGCTTTATACACGTACCGCGAAGAAATATGCAAACGGTCAGGATCGAAAAACAGAGCTGGCGGCTTTTGCCGATTATGTAGTGCAGGCAGAGGGTTTGATTAAACAGATAGAATCCGGGCTTGCTGCGGCAAAAAAAGAATCAGCTTCCGATCCGGAAGCGTGGTGGATGGATCGTCAAGATGAAGTCAATGACCTTCAGCAACAATTTTATGAAATGCAGCAAAACGTACAGACGATCGGCAATGTTATGCAGGGGCTTGCGCAAGTTGAAAAGGATCTGATGAAAGGCACCGTCAAGGAGCTCGCGCAGTTAAAGCGTGAAAGCAATAACGATCCGGAATTGATGGATGCGTTGAACGATATAATTCGGCAGGGAAAGGACGCGTTGAAGCAAGCGTGGTCGCAGGTTGTTTCTTCTCCGGAAGACGCGATGGCAGTTTTGGAAGGGATGAAGGATCTGGGACAAATGTGGCAAAATACCGTTGATGATTGGAGGGGAAACAAACAGGGTGGAGACGGGGAAGAATTGCAATAAGCCCAATGGTAATTATTAAAAGGCCCCGATGAAATGTCGGGGTCTTTTTTTGTTTTCCTTCTTATGCTAGTGTGTCCAGGCTATTTTTACGTTTATGAATAAATTTGTTCTAAAAACCGCGATGCAGCCGAAAGGCGATCAGCCTACGGCGATTAAGGCATTGTGCGATGGTTTGAAAAAAGGCGAACGCTTTCAGACGCTGCTGGGAGTTACGGGTAGCGGCAAAACAGCGACCATGGCTTGGGTTGTCGAAGAACTTCAGCGTCCGACTCTTGTCTTAGCTCATAACAAGACTCTGGCGGCGCAGCTTTGCAGCGAATTTCAGGAGTTTTTTCCGGATAATGCGGTGAGTTATTTTGTTTCCTATTACGATTATTATCAGCCGGAAGCTTATTTGCCGGCGACAGACACTTATATTGAGAAGGATGCTTCGATTAATGAGGAGATTGATAAATTCAGACATGCGGCCACGGTGAATTTATTGACGCGCAAGGACGTGCTAATTGTGGCTTCCGTCTCGTGTATTTACGGCCTTGGTTCGGTGGATGATTATGAAACTTTGGTGCGCACGATTACGGTTGGTGACCAAATTCAGCGTGATAAATTGCTGCGACAATTAACCGAAATTCAGTATACGCGGTCGGCGATGGAATTTAAAAACGGCATGTTTCATGTGCTCGGCGATACCGTGGAAATTTTTCCTCCGGATCGTGATACGGTCTTCAGGATTGAGTTTTTTGGGGATGAAGTGGATGCTATTTCGGAGGTGGATTCGTTCACGGGTGAATTGAAAAATGAATTAAATAGCGTGAAAATATTTCCGGCGAAACATTCGGTTACGACGAAACAGAAGATCGATAAAGCAATCGCTGGTATCAGAGCGGACATGGAAATTCGTCACGCGGAACTTTTGAAAATGGGCCGCAATATTGAGGCGGAAAGAATTAAAACACGTACCGAATATGACATTGAAATTTTGCAGGAAACAGGTTACTGCAGCGGAATTGAGAACTATACGCGTTATTTGAACGGCAAATTATCCGGTGAGCCGCCGACGACTTTGATGGATTATTTGCCGGATGATTTTTTGCTTTTTATTGATGAGTCGCACATGACTGTGCCTCAAATTGGTGGCATGCATAATGGTAATTTTTCGCGCAAACAGACTTTGATTGAGCACGGTTTTCGTTTGCCTTCCGCGCACGATAATCGTCCGTTAAAATTTGAAGAATTTGAAAAATATATGCAAAATACCGTTTTTGTTTCGGCGACGCCGGGAGAATATGAGGGCCGTCATACGCCAAAAACGGCGATTGCAGAGCAAGTGGTAAGGCCAACCGGTCTTGTGGATCCGGAAATTTCGGTGCGTCCGATTACCGGACAAATTGAAGATTTATTAAAAGAAATTGAAAAACGCGTGAAAGTGGGTGAGCGTGTTTTGATTACAACTTTGACCAAACGCAGCGCTGAGGATTTGGCGGAATTTTTGTCGGATGCCGACGTACGGGTGAAATATTTGCATTCGGATATTGAAACGATTGAAAGAATTGAAATTTTGCGTGATTTACGTCTGGGAAAATTTGACGTTTTAGTAGGAATTAATTTGTTGCGTGAAGGTTTGGATTTGCCGGAAGTGAGTCTGGTAGCCATTTTAGACGCTGATAAAGAAGGTTTTCTGCGTAGCGCCAGCGCGCTGGTTCAGACGGTCGGGCGCTGCGCGCGTAACGTGAATGGTTTCGTAATTATGTACGCCGATAAAATGACGGCGGCGATGAAAAAGGCGATTGAAGAAACTGATCGTCGCAGGGCCAAGCAAATTGCTTATAATAAGCAGCATGGAATTACCCCCGAAACTATTAAAAAAGCAATCAGGGATATCAGTCATTTTGGTGGTAAGAAAAAGGATAAAAGGGGCGAGAGAGATCTGGATCTCAAGAAAGTGCCGAAGGATGAAATGGAAAGACTTGTTAAAACTTTGGAAGCCAAGATGGATTTAGCCAGTCAGAATCTGGAGTTTGAAAAAGCCGCGGAGTTGAGGGATGAAATAGAAGCTTTAAAGGAAGAGTTTGATGGATAGATTTTTATTTGCTTCGACGATTTTTTGGCTGAAATTGCGCCAGTATATCGTGGAATTGCTTTAGAAATTGCCGAATATTGGTGTAAGAGCTTCGACTATATGAAGGTAAACGATGTCCAGTTCTATTAATATCGTCAGGTGTTGTTTGACGATAGCCTTCTTGATTTAAAATCAAAATATTTGTTTGTGGTGCAGGGAATGTTAATGGACGTTTTATGCTCCATTTTGCCTTTGATTTGATATACAGTCTAATTTCACCTGGTGTTGAATTATGGTCAACTTCAAAGATAAGTTCATATTCGTAATCCTTGGTGGCTGCTTTAATGGCTTTTGCTTGAACATCTTGGCATATTCTGAAGATGTCAGTTAACAGTTCTTCAAGCCTATCGTGGGGTTGAACATCAATTCCGTTTAAGGATTGGGCGACTTTTGTTACCAATTCGCGGTCGGTATCGTGGATATCGTTTGCCATCAATTATTTGCTTTAAATAAGAGGCAATATTAGGATTTTGTCCCTGTTTAGTCAACTTATTATCATAGTCCGTGGCCGCCTCCACCGCCAAAGCCTCCACCGGAGAAGCCACCCCCACCGAAGCCGCTGCCGCCGCTCCAAGCACCGCCACCGCCTCTGCCACCGGGACGGGTGGTGAGATTTTGGGTGGCTGAGCTGGAAAAATTACTCAGGCTATTAGCAAAGTAAATCATGGTGAAATTGCCGGATCCGATGGGGTAGTACCAGGAAGGAGGTTCTTTGAGGATGCCGTCGAAGGCTTTGGTCCATTTATCGATGATGCCGAAGGCCATGGCATATGGGAGCAGTTTTTCAAACAAAATGTTGTTTTTTTCCTGAAATTTCATGCGATCTTTTTCGGCGGTGTTGATGTATTCGTAAAGTCCTTTTAGTTGGTAATAAGTTTCAGTACCTTTGCGTGTTTTTTTCGGCATTATGGCGCCAAATCCCGCTACGATCAGCCCTGATAGTCCCAGTGAAAATATTGTGATCGCCGATCCCAGTTGAATAATAAAAAACACCACGAAAATCGTGCCGAAACCAATGAAATTGTAGGTGGCACGTGTGGTTTCCGGATCGGTGGGGAAAAAGTCGTTTTCAACCAATCTTTTCATTACGGAATCCTTGATGCCGGAGACGTGCACGTAAAAGCTGTTTTCGAGAGCGGATGTTTTCTTTTTTTGTCCCGCTTTGTTGGTGTTGAAAATTCCAAGAATTATCTTTTTTTCAAAATCTTTTTCGAGCAGGCAGGGCTTAATCAGTTGTAATTCGTAATCCTTTTTTTTGCCGAAAAGTCCGGGTTTTTCCAGCTCGGTAATTTTTATATAACCGCGCACGGCGTAATCAATAATGCAGGCGGTGATGTCGCGCGGATCGAGTTTTTCATCGATGATAGTGCCGGTTTCGGTAGGGGAGAGATCTTTTGGAGGAATGAAAGTTGGCACAATTGTGTCCGATACGCTTTGGTCGTCGCGGCCGTATTTATACCAAAGAAAAAACATTACTAAAAAGACCAGGATTGGCAAAAAAATGATTTTGTTTTCCAAAAGAAACCACAGAATTTTTTGCTGAATTGACGGTTGGATAAAGATGTTTTTTGGAAAACCGATTACCGCGGTTAACCCTTCGTAAGGTTGGAAAATATTTGAGCTGTTTACCTGGATTGTCTTGTCATCGGTTTTTTTGTAATCGCAGTTGGATTCTTTTGAACCGTATTCTCCGGTAAAACAGGCTATTTTTAGGGCATCGTTTAGGGCTGCCGGTAGACGAATGGTGGCATTTGTTGTTTTGTTGGTTACATCCCAATCATTTCCGTTCACGTTCCAATAAAATTCATCGTGGTCGTCAAAAAAAGTGATGATATCATCAAGGTGATATTTGATTATGAAAGTGGCCGGACCATTCATAAGATGATTATCCATGGTCGTCATTTGCACTTTCAAATAACCGTCTTCTTTGAATTGGTTTATTTTCCAGCTTTGCCCTTTTTCGTCTATGGCCTCTTTTAATTTTATCGGAGTGCTGCGATTGTTGTTGAAAAGGTAGGGAATGTCCCGTTCGATGCCGTGATGGGATTCTTTGCTGAAATCGGTCACGATTGTTTCGGTGATGTCCGCGGAACTGTCTGCATTTAGATAAATGTCGGAATAAAAAGACTCGATGGTCCAGTTTTTTATGGTTTCGGCGAGAGCGATGTTGGAAGAGAGGAGAAGGGAGAACAGTAGAAAAGTTCCAGCTTTTTTTAAAAAACTCATTTTAAATTTTTGGTTTAGTGCTTTCTACTTTTTGGCGACTTCGTCGCCTGGCTTTCTACTTTTTAGTTTCGCCTTCGGCGAAACTTACTTTCACATTTCCTTTTTCTTCGTCACTAGCCTGGAAAAATTCTTTTTTGCCAAGGCCTAATGGGCCGGCAAGCAAGTTATTCGGGAAGACTTCAATTTTGGTGTTGAGATCACGAACCGTGGCGTTGTAGTAACGGCGGGACAGCTGAAGGTGTTCTTCCAATTCCGCCAGAGTTTTTTGAAGATTAAGGAAACTTTGATTGGCTTTCAATTCCGGATAATTTTCCGCCAGGGCAAAAATTGTTTTCAAAGTTCCGGCGAGAGCGTTTTCAGCTTGCTCTTTTTCCGGCAAAGTTTTGGCATTTAGAGCCACATTGCGGGCTTGTATTACTTTTTCCAGCGTGCCGGATTCGTGAGCGGCGTAGCCCTTCATGGTTTCAACTAAATTTGGGATCAGATCCCATCGTCTTTTTAATTGCGTATCTATGTCGGACCAAGCTTCTTCACATTTATTTTTTAGACGAATTACTCCATTGTAAATTCCTGCAACCAAAACAGCGACCAAGGCCAATACCAAAAGTATATACAGCATAAATGTGTTTTATAATATTCTGGTGATCATTCTACGCTATTTTTGTCATCAGCCAAGGTTTTTTTCAACTTCCGGCCAATTTACCACGTTCCACCAGGCGCCGACATAGTCGGGGCGGCGATTTTGGTAATTTAAATAATAGGCATGTTCCCAAACATCCAGGCCAAGAATTGGCTTCAGTCCATCGGAAAGTGGACAATCTTGATTTGCGGAAGAGGTGACCGATAGCGTGCCATTTTTGTCCACAAGGGATGCTTTGCTATCCACACAGAGCCAGGCCCAGCCGCTACCAAATCTGTTGGCAGCTGCCATGTTGAATTCTTCTTTGAATTTGTCGAAACTGCCAAATTTTGCGTTTATGGCTTCAGCTAGCTTGCTGGACGCTGTTCCTCCGGCGTTTGGAGCCATGATTTTCCAGAAGAAAGAATGGTTCCAGTGTCCGCCTCCGTGATTGCGTACCGCGCCGCGAATGTCTTCAGGTAGAGCATTTAGATCTTTTAGCAGATCTTCCAGGGGTTTTTCAGCGAGTTCCGGATGTTTTGCCAGTGCTTCATTGAGTTTGTTGATATAGGCTTGATGATGTTTGGTGTGATGAATTTCCATCGTGCGCGCGTCGATGTGAGGCTCAAGCGCGTTGTAGGCGTAGGGAATGGTTGGAAGTGTGTGTGGCATATATTTCAGGTTAATTGGATCTGCGCACTCCACTTTAACATTTTTTAAACTTTGTTCAAAAGAAATTCTTTGAAATCAGTGAAATTCTTAGAGAGCTTGATGCTGTTTTTTTGTTTATTTAATGAGGCTGCGAGGCGATCGGGAATTTCAATTTTTTGTTTGATGATTGGTTCTACCACATCGAGAAATTTTGCCGGATGCGCCGTTTCAAAAAACACTCCGTTTGGCGAAAAGGCTTTTAGTCCCAGATAGGCTACGGCACCATGGGGATCCATGGTGTAATGATATTTTTCGTAGACCTCTTTGATTGCTGCGGAAGTTTCGGTATCGGTGAAACTTTTGGAAAAAATATCTTGGCGCATTTTCTCCGGATTATTTTCGTAAAGTTCTGTGATGCGCACAAAATTGCTCGGATTGCCTACGTCCATGGCGTTGGAAATTGTTTGCACCGAGGGTTTGGCGGTGAAATTACCGGTTTTAAAATATTCGGTGAAAGTGTTGTTGGCGTTGGTGGCGGAAATAAATTTTTTAATAGGCAGGCCCATTTTTTTGGCAATTAAACCGGCAGTAAGATTGCCGAGATTTCCGCTGGGGATTGAGAAAATTGCGTCTTCTTTGTTTTTTAATTGTGCGTAAGCGTGGAAGTAATAAAAAGTTTGCGGAATCAGGCGCGCGATATTTATTGAGTTTGCGGAGCCCAGTGAATCATTCGTTTTTTTGAAAGCATTTTTCAAATCAGCGTCCACAAAGGCGCTTTTTACCAATCTTTGGCAGTCATCGAAAGTGCCATCAATTTCCAATGCTTGAATGTTCCCGCCCATAGTCGTCAGTTGCTGTTCCTGGATTTTGCTAACTTTTCCGCTGGGATAAAGCAGGAAAACGCGGATGCCAGGAAGATTGAAAATTCCGCTTGCTACTGCGCTTCCTGTGTCTCCAGAGGTCGCGACAATGATGGTGATTTTTTTGCCGGATTTTTTCAGAAAACAGGAAATTAATTGACCCATAAATCTGGCGCCGAAGTCTTTGAAGGCGAGCGTGGGGCCATGGAATAATTCCAGCGAGTAGATGTCATTTGTGACTTTGATGAGTGGTGCGTCAAAATTGATGCTTTCGTCAATAATTTTCTTTAATTCGTTTTCCGGAATGTCATCTTTTAATAAAAATTTTGCCACTTCAAAACTGATTTTCTGAAAGGAAAGTGTATTAATTTTGTTAAAAAATTCTTTTGAAAGTTTGGGAATTTCCGTTGGCATGAAAAGTCCGCCATCTTCGGCAAGGCCTTGCATCACAGCTTTTTCGAGGGTGGCAAGCGGAGCCTTAGCGTCAGTTTTTTTATTTGTGCTGAATAGGCGCATTTGTTAGAGGTGGTTTTTTATGAGTTCCAGAAAATTTTCCGCCGAATCGTAGTAATTTGTTTTTGGATAGGCAATGGTAATATCGGCATGTTTACGATATTGGTTTGTGCGGTAGTTTAAAAGTTCCGGATAACAGCGTTTCAAGGCTTCCATGTCGGCTTCTTTTTCTTTTTTGTTGAAGCTGTGAGCCCAGACTATCGGTTTGGGATTTTTCAAAAAACGTTCGAACATTTCTTGCTGCATTTGAGCAGTGGCCTCGATGAAAACAATCAGGCTTTTTTCTTTTAGTTTGTTGCAAATGTAGTCGCCGGTGTAAATCACGCTGCCGGTCGTGTCGATGGTAATATTTCCAGAGATTTTATTCTCCAGTTCCTGTAGAATTTTTTTCATTACGCTATTTTCATGTTTTAGATAGTTTCCTTGATTGGCCGGGAATTGTTTTTCGAAAGGATGTCCCAGCCATTTTGCCATATCGGTAAGCCCTTTATAACCCATGGCTGTCAGCTCCGGTTCTATAATTTTTTCAATTAGATCGTCGCAGCATTTGTGTTCAAAATGTAGATTTTTTAGTTTTTTTGACCAATGAGTTTTGCCAATATTGGACATGCCCATCAAGGTGATTACCAATTCTTGATTTTTCAGTTTTTCTTCAAATTGATTTTTCGTCAGCTTCATAATTAGTTCAAATAATTGGCGATTCTGATCACGTCCGCGAAAACTCCGGCTGCGGTGACTTCGGCGCCGGCTCCCGGGCCTTTGATGACCAGCGGTCTTTCTAAATAGCGATTGGTAGTGAAAGAAATAATATTGTCGCTGCCGGAAAGAGCGTTGAATGGATGATTTTTGTCTACGGTCTGTAGTTTTACGCTTGCTTGGCCATGCTTGCCGGCATCAATTTTGGCGATGTAGCAGAGGCGTTTTTGTTCGGCTTGAGCAGCTTTTAATTTGTTAGAGTAGTCTACATTATGTGTTGAAAGTTTGGCAAAAAATTCTTCCAAATTTGAGATTTTGCGACAATCTTCCGGTACTAAATTTTCCACGGAAATATCTTCCATTTCCAGGGGCAAACCGATTTCGCGTCCCAGTATCAAAATTTTTCTGGCGGCGTCCAAACCATTCAAGTCGTCGCGAGGATCCGGCTCGGTGTACCCTTTAATCTGAGCTTCTTGCACGATTTCGCTAAAGCTTTTTTCGCCGGTGAAGGAGTTGAAAATGTAGCTTAAAGTCCCGGAGAGTACGGCTTCAATTTTGATGATTTTGTCGCCGCTGTAGAGCAGGTTCCGTAGCGTGCTGATTACCGGTAGGCCGGCACCCACAGTTGTTTCATAAAAAAATTTGATATTGGATTTTCGTGCCGTTTCTTTTAACTCTTGATAAATTTTAAGGTGACCGGAGTTGGCTTTTTTGTTCGGCGTTACAATAGAAACACTTTCTTTTAATATTTTTTCGTAAAACTTGGTAATTTCTTCGTTACTGGTGCAGTCGAGAAAAATACTGTTTGGTAAATTTAATTTCAACATTTTTTCGACAAATTTTGCGAGATCGCTGCTCTCGCCTTTTTCCAATTCGTTTTTCCAGTTTTGTAAATCAAGGCCGTCTGTTGCAAAAAACATTTTTTTGCTATTGGCGATCCCTATTAATTTAATCTCCAAGGATTGAGTTTTTTGTAAAAATTCATTTTGATTAAAAATTTGTTTAATAAGAGTTGAGCCGATTTGTCCGCAGCCAACCATGAAAATATTGAGCGTTTTTGTTCCCGATAGAAAAAAATCATCATGAATCGCGTTTAGGGCTTTATTTTCGTCAATTTTCGAGATTACGGTAGAGATGTTCAATTCGGAGGAGCCTTGAGCTATAGCGGAAATATTGATGCCGTTTTTGCCCAGAGCTCCAAATACTTTTCCGGCAATTCCGGGCGTGAGGCGCATGTTTTCACCAACCACGGCTATAATGGAAAGGTCTTTTTCTATTATCAGCGGGTCAATTTGTTTGGTCTTAATTTCCTGTTCAAATTCCGCTTCGATCGTTTCTTTGGCGTGTGTGGCGGATTTTGGTTCTACCGCAAGACAAATGGAATGTTCGGAGGAAGCTTGACTAATAAGTATGATGTTGATTTTTTTGCTTGAGAGTGAGCCAAAAAGCCTTTTGGAAACACCGGGTACGCCGATCATGCCACTGCCTTGCAGTCGCAAAAGAGCAATGTCGGAAATTGAAGAAATGCCTTTGATCGAAAAATCATTAGCACTTTTTTTACTTATCGTTGAACCTGGAAAACCAGGATTTAGGGTATTTTTGATTATTATTGGAATGTTTTTATTCATGGCAGGAACCATTGTTGGAGGATAGATAACTTTTGCGCCAAAATGAGACATTTCCATCGCTTCGACATAGCTGATTTCCTTTATAGGGAAGGCTTTTTTCACTTGTTTGGGATTGGCGGTCATAATGCCATCAACATCGGTCCAAATTTCTATGACTTCGGCATTAAGCGCCGCGCCGAAAATCGAGGCGGAATAGTCGCTGCCGCCTCGACCGAGAGTGGAGGTGTCGTTTTTTCGCGTGCCGCCAATGTAGCCGGTAATTATTTGCAATTTTTCGTGTTGATCAAAATATTCCCGGATATTTTTGTTTGTAAGTTCAAAATCAACTTTAGCATTACCAAAATTTTCGTCTGTTTTTATCAATTTACGGGAATCTAAAAAATCTGCATTGATTGATTGACTGATTATGTAGGCGGAAAGCCTTTCGCCGAAGCTCATGATTAGGTCGAGAGTACGCTTAGAAATTTCTTTAATGAGAAAAATTCCTTCCAAAATGTTTTCCAGTTCGCGTAACGTTTCCTCAATTTTACCAGTAGTTTTGGAGGAATTTTCGTTAATCAATTCTTCCGCCGTTTTCAGGTGTCGTGTTTTTATTTCATCAAAAATTTCCAGATATTTTTTGTTCCCACTGGCAGCCAAGGTGCCGACCTCGATCAATTTGTCGGTGATTTTACTAAAAGCTGAAACTATTACGGCCACTTTGCCGTTTTTTTGGTTATCCGTGACAATCGCAATTACTTTTTTGATATTTTCGGCTGAGCCTACAGACGTGCCGCCAAATTTCAGGATTTTCATGTTTTTCTTTTTAATGCTCTGGTTAATTCTTTCAGTTTTTTTAGTGTCATTGGACTTAAACTGTGCTCGATGCCGTGAATATCTTTTTCTTGAATATTTTCCGGAATTTTCAGCAGGGTAAAAAATTCTGCCAGAACCTTGTGTCTTTCGGCAACTTTTTTGCCGATTTTCTTACCTTTTTTAGTTAATTGAAGTGGTAAATATGGCTTGTAAACAACGCATTTGTCTTTTTCCAGGCGTTGCATCATTTGGGTAACCGAAGGCTTGCTAAGTTTGAGAATTTTAGCAATATCCGAAATTCTCACGGGGTCGTGCTTTGAAGTAAGTTCGTATATTGTCTCCAAATAATCTTCTTGTTCCATAATTTGTAAGCTCCGCTCGCCTCCTTGCTTCAGAATCGGCGTGCCGCCTTGGCGGCAGGACCGTGTCCTCCCACTTAATGAGTCTTGCTTAGTCTATTCTTGAAAGCCGGTATTGACAAGCATAAAGTAAGGGTGTATTAATAAAGTTAATATATCCTAACATTTTGACAAGTGAAGAGATTCGTTAATTTCATTTTTGACAGGAGATTGTGGATGTTTATGGGGTCCGGCTTGATTGTGAGCGTGGCTTATATAGATCCGGGAAATTGGGGGACTAATATTCAGGGTGGTGCGTCGTTCAGTTATGATTTGCTTTGGGTAATATGGATGGCCAGTGGCATGGCGATGCTTTTCCAGTATCTATCCGGAAAAATTGGCATTGCGGGTTATTCTTTGCCGGATTTGGTGCGTTTGAAACTGAAGAGTAAATGGAAGGTTTTTCTATTTTGGATAATGGCGGAATTAGCTATTTTGGCTACGGATTTGGCGGAATTTCTGGGAACTGTAGTGGCTTTGAAATTATTATTTGGCATACCGATGATCTGGGGAACTGTTATTGCCATGATTGACGTGTTAATTCTTTTAATTTTAACTCAAAAGAAATTCAGATATTTGGAATCGATTTTTGTTCTTTTTGTGGCCACTATCGGTTTTGCTTTTTTGTACGAAGTAATTATTTCCAAGCCCGATTTTGGTGCGGTTATTTTGCATTCCGTGAAGCCGATGTTGAACGGTGAAACAGCCCTTGTGGCCGTGGGAATCATTGGTGCGACTGTGATGCCGCACGCTCTTTTCGTTCATTCATGGTTGATTAAAAATAAATACATTGAATCGAAGATTCAGGATAAGGAAGTGGCCAGGAAATTTCATCTTTTTGACAATGTTGTTTCATTGACCATTGCCGGTTTTATCAATGCGGCAATGTTGATTATGGCGGCGGCGGCTTTTTATAAATTGGGTGGGGGAGTGGCTACTTTGGAGGATGCGTATAAAACTTTGACTCCGCTTTTTGGTTCGTTTGCATCGATTATTTTTGCCGTCGCTTTGTTGTCGGCTGGAATTTCTTCTTCAATTACCGGTACTTTGTCGGGACAGGCGATCATGGAAGGTTTAACTGATTTTAAAATTCCGGTTTGGTTGAGGAGAGTCATTACCAGATTTATAAATTTGGTTCCTCTAACGATTGCAATTTTGCTTGGAATGGAGCCGTTAAAGGTGCTTGTTTACAGTCAGGTTGTCCTGAGCTTGATGATTCCTTTGCCATTGATTCCAATTATTATTTTTACCTCGAAAAAAGAAATTATGGGAGATTTGGCTAATAAAAAAACGACGACTGTTTTTGCGTGGATATTTGGATCCGTGATTCTGGGATTTAACGCTTATTTGATAGCCAGTTTGTTTTTATAGTTTTGAAAGAGCGTATTTGTAATGCTGCAAATCGAGATTGCCGGCAGCGCCGAGACTGACCTTTGTTTTTAGATTTTCTTTGATGTATTTGCTGTCGATTTTTTCTTTTTTAATTAATTTCATGGCCTTTTGATAAGCTGTTCGGAAAGGCATTTTTTTATTCTTGGCTAAATTCGTCGCAATGTCGGCGGTGAAAATATTTTTGTTAATTTTCTCCATGATTGATTTTTCATTTGGGGTGATACCTTTGAGATAAAGATCTACCACGTCGAGGCTGTCGAGAACGATTTCAGTGCTTTCAAAAAGCGGTTTTTTGATCAACTGAAGATCACGATTGTAGCCTGAAATAAGCCCTTTTACTACATCTTTGACTTGAAATTGATTGCTTATAACTACGCTGCTAAAACCACGCAGTAATTCCATGGCGTCCAGATTTCTTTTTTGAGGCATGATGCTGGAGCCGGTGACGAGATTGTTTTTAACCGTGAAGAAATTGAATTCTTGAGAGGTGAACAAGAGCAGGTCGGTAGCGAAACGGCTTAAAGTAAGCATAATTTGCACCAAGCTTTCCAGGTAAATACTTTCAAATTTGCCGCGACTATTTTGACAATAAAGGGAATTTATTTGAATTTTTCTGAATTTCATTTCTTTTGTGGTCAGTTCACGATCGAGCAAAAGTGATACGCCAAAACCGGCGGCGCTGCCTAGCGGATTTTTATTGAGATGTTCAGAGGCATAATCCAAAAAATTAATATCATCCAGTAAACTTTCCAGCATGCTGCAGCCATAATGTCCGATGCTAGAAAGCATCGCCTGTTGGGCGTGACTGTAACCCGGTAGGGGAATATGCTGATATTTTTGGGCAAAATCGAGAAACTCCCGGGCAAGTTTTTTAGTTTTCGCTCGAATTGTTTTTAATTGGTCTTTCATGTAAAGACGCAGGGCCGTCAGCACTTGATCGTTGCGGCTTCTGCCGGTATGAATTTTCAGGCCAAGTTTTCTAATTTTCCTGGTGAGATAATTTTCGATTACCGTGTGGCAATCTTCATCCTGTACGGTGATTTTTACGCGTCCTTTTTTAAAATCTTTTTCCAGTTTATTTAAAGTGGAGAAAATTTTGCGAATTTCCGGAGCCTTGAAAATGCCTATCTGCTGCAGGCCTTTGGCATGTGCCTTGGTAGCTTGAATGTCGTAGGGCATTAGCTTAGCGTCAAAAATATAGTCCGTGCCAACGGTATATTTTTCAATCAACGGATGGAGTTTATTTCCTTTTTTTGCCCAGAGTTTAGCCATGAGATTTATAAATATCTTTAGTTAAATTATGCGCGGTTTTTTGTGGCAAGTTCCAAAGCTCAATAAATCCCGCGGACGAATTTTGATTGAAGGAACTGTTTTTCATGAAAGTCGCCAGATTCTCATTAAATAGCGAATATTTCGACTTTACTGCTACCACAGACACTTTGCCTTTGTAAAGCTCAACCGTCACCGTGCCGCAAACTTTTTTGTTCACGCTGTCGATGTAAGCGTTCAAATGATCCATCAGCGGATGGAACCATTTTGCACCATAACACATATAAGCCCATTTTTGGTCGACCATGCTTTTGAATTCATTTTCATCACGCGTGCAAACCAGTTTTTCCAGATTGTAGTGAGCCTGGATGAGAATTTCGGCGGCCGGTTCTTCGTAGACGCCTCTTACTTTCAGGCCAACAATTCTATCTTCGATCAAATGTGTGATTCCCACGCCGTGTTTGGCGCCGATTTGGCCGAGCATTTTGATGATTTTGAAGAGAGATATTTTTTCGCCATTTACGGCTACCGGCAGGCCTTCTTCAAAGTCAATTTCCAGTGTTTCGGACTGATCTGGAGCGTTTTTAGGGTTTTTGCAGTTAATTAAAATATTATCGAGTGGCGGGATCATGCTGACTTTTTCAATTTCACCACCTTCGGCGCTGTCGCCCCAAAGATTTTCATCGTAGGAATAAATTTTCTTGGCGGTTTGAGAAACCGGAATGCCGTGTTTTGCCGCATACTCCAGCTCTTCTTCACGTCCCATGGCCCATTCTCTTACCGGCGCGATGGTTTTTAATTTTGGGTCGAGGGTAGTGATATATCCTTCAAAACGTACTTGGTCGTTGCCTTTGCCGGTACAGCCGTGAGCGATTACTTGAGCGTTTTCCTGATGGGCGATGTCCACGCCGACTTTTGAAATAATGGCTCTGCCAAGCGGACAAAATAGGTGGTAGCCGCCTTGATAATTAGCATTGGCTTTGATTGCTTTTGATAAATAATTATTGGCGAATTCTTCTTTTGCGTCTATTACATGGGCGGCGACAGCCCCGAGTTTCAGGGCTTTTTCTTTGATTGGCGCGAAATTTTCGTTCTGACCGATGTCGATGGTGAGAGCGATGATATCGGCTTCGTACTCATCTTGAATCCATTTGAGCATGACGGATGTGTCCAGGCCGCCGGAGTAGAGCAGCACGGCTTTTTTGAATTCTCCCTTTTTTGCTTCGTGAGAAGCGACTGCTTGATATTTTGTGGTTGATTGCATGGTTTTTTGGTTAAAAAATAGGCCCCCTTTTTTTAGAAGCCCGGGTAGATTGTGAATTTTTTATGCACGATCAACGCAGCTTCTTTTTGAGGGCGAAGCGGCGAACTACGCTTGTTGCAGAGAATAATTTGATCATGTTTTTTTCTTGTGACGTAAATGTATTCCAATATTTTTCCGGTGTCAAATAAATATTGAATTGCTTTATTTGTGCCTTACGACATAATCTGAAGCTATGCATGATCGCGAGGACTCATCAAACGGGCAGGAGCATATGGTTTCCGATGGTTATAATTGGATCGCGGATTTTGTTTATGGTGGGATTGACGGGGCTGTGACCACTTTTGCTGTTGTGGCTGGGGTGGAAGGTGCGTCGCTGGCGGTGCCGGTGATTCTTATTATGGGTTTTGCAAATCTGTTTGGCGACGGTTTTTCCATGTCCGTTGGTAAATATTTAAGTGAAAAAGCCAATCTTGAACAGTATGAAAAAATCAGACAGATCGAATTCCGACATTTGAAAGAAAAGGCCGAACACGAAAGGGGAGAAATCAGGGAGATAATGGCAAAATATGGTTTTAAAGGCAAAGATTTGGAGCGCGCGGTAAAAATTATCACTTCAAATCCCGATGCCTGGGTGGATTTGATGATGAGGAATGAATTTAATATGACCAGTGAAAACATAAGCCCAATCAAAGGTGCTTTGATTACCTTTGGATCTTTTGTGGTAGTGGGATTCATTCCTTTGCTTGGCTATACTTTCAGGGCTTTTGTAAATTTTACCGACCAGCAAATGTTTTACGTTACGGCTGCGACGACTTTGTGCGGCTTGTTTTTGGTTGGCACGGTGAAGTCGAAATTTTCAATGCGGCACTGGTTTTTGTGCGGAATTGAAACGGCTTTGGTGGGCGGAGTGGCTGCCATTATTGCTTATCTTGTCGGATATTTTTTGAAAAACTTGATTAGTTGATTTGCCTCATTATTTGGAGAAAATCGTGAGAGCTTTTTTCCCAGGAAAAATTTTTTGAAAATGTTTTTCCCTTGGCAATGAGTGTTTGTTTGAGATTTTTATCCTTGAGTATCCGGAGAATTTTGTTTGCCAATTCTTGACTGTCTTTTGGGTCGAAAATCAGAGCGCAATTAGCGTATATTTCTTTGAGGCTGCCACCGTTTGAACAAATCACTGGCACGCCGTATGACATGGCTTCCAGCGGCGGTAAACCGAAGCCTTCATAGAACGATGGATAGATAAAAATTTCAGCGTTTTTGTAGAGCGCGGACTTATCTTTTTTTTCAACATAACCTGTCAAAATAATATCAGGATTTGTCTTGGCCGCATTAACTATATTTTTACTTTTCCAGCCAATTTCACCGGCGAGGATGAGTTTGTGCGGAATATTTGTTTGTGATTTTAGCCTTATGAAAGCGGAAATTAACGTTTCGAGGTTTTTGCGAGGTTCAATGGTGCCGAGATAAAGAAAATAAGGCGTGTTTTTATTTTCGGTGGTGTTTTCCAAGCAGTCTACGCCCGGCCTGACCAGGTATATTTTGGCTTTCGTCCTTGAATAATTTAAGATGTCTTTTTTGTTATTTTGAGAGGTGGTGATTATGCAGTCGGCTTTTTTTAAAATTCTTTTGAGAAAAATTTTATGAATGATGATGCTGCGCTTGATGTGAAATTTTGGAAATAAAATGGGAGTGAGGTCGTGAATTATCACCACTCTTTTGATGTTTTTTGGTAATCTAAAAGGTCCCATGTGAGCCATTTCCACCACTATGTCCGGCTTTATTTTTTTAATAATTTTCGGTAGCAGAAAAAATTTGCGATAAGTGCCGTAGCCGGGAAATTTTTTTTTGGGAACGATAAAATGATTTGAATTTTTGAAAAAATCATTTTCGGTTTCATGAATAAAAGTATAGCGATTTTTTTCATCTATTTTTAATAGAGCCTCAATCAGATTTTTATTATACACATGCACTCCGGCGCGTTGATTATCGAGTGATTCTGCGAGAAAAAGTATGTGCATCTTAGAAAAGTAGGGTGTGTAATTTTACGATATTTATCGGAGCGATGGAGTTAAAATTATCGATAAAAATTTCGCCATATCTTTTATTGGTTAGACGCATGTCTAAAATTATGACTTTTTTAAGACTTGAACCACTGTTTTTGAGGCGATTGATTATTTTTTTTGTTGCAGTTAGCGCCAAAGGAACTTGTAATTCCATGAAAGGATTTTCATAATTTCTGCTTAATGTAAGCAATTTGGGATCGCTTGGTGGTTCGAAAGGTACTTTAAAAATAAAAAGCGTGTCGATACTTTCGCTATATTCAAAATTTTCCCAAAGTCTATTTGTAAGGAGTAAAATTGGTGATATGGAAGCCTTTTTATCGTTTAGGTAGAGTTCTTGAATTTTACCAAGAGAGCCTGCAAGTTGTGGTAGGGTTGGCAGATCATTGCTATCTAATTTCAGCGTTAGAAATTCCAAATCTTTCTTCGCGCTGAAAATCAGGGCAATATTTTTAGATTTTTCCGCGTAATATTTTTTTATGAAACGCGGAATTTTGTTTGGATCGCTGCCGTCGGTATCTTTGGTTATGTAAATTTCGAGATTTGCGGCTTTATGGTCGAGTTTTTGCAGGGGCAGATCTTTTTTTAGATTGGCAAAGGTTTTGATGAATTTACAATCGTCATTCAGATCAAGGCACTCATCGATTATTTGGTAAGAGGGCGCCTTTTCCAGAATTTTGTTCAAGTCTTCTTTTAGAGAAAATGGGGATTTGCGCAATACCATGTTGCCTTGCGGATCTTTTTCCAGCCAGACAAGATTTTCGATGATTTTCGGTGTGAACAAAACTGAATGAATATTTTTCAAAAAATTTTTCCATTGGGTAAGGTAGCCGGAGGTTTCGTTGTTTTTGATTTGGCCGAGCTCTTGTGATATTTCAATGATATTGCTAATGCTTTTTTGAGCATCGAGCCATTCTTTTGTTTGTAAAATTTCATCGTTTACCGTGCTTTTCGCGCCAAAAATATTTTGATCGTTAAATTTTTCAAAAATGATGCCGAGAAGACCAAATAAAATGGTAATTTTTCCAATCAGAGTTTTGATGATGGCGTTTCCCAAAGCAAGTTCATCAATAGATTTTAGAATGTCGATTATTGGTTCAAGTTTAAGGTAAATTGATTTGTGGAAATGCAAAGAATTTAAAAAATTGCCAAAATTTATTATGATTAATTTTTTATTTTCCGGTGGATTTTCGATGAGGTATTGATTGGTGCAGAGGGCGGGATTTTTTGAGTCTTGTTCAAGCGCTTTTTTGAAGAAAAATTCTTCTTTTGGATCTGTGATATTTTCATCAATATTCACCTTGTTGATAGTGTTTCTTTCTTCATGAAAGAGGGCAACTTCGCTCAGTAGACCTGTTTTTGTTTGCTTACTCCAGTTTAAATATTTAAGCAGGGAGCTGATTTCGTGATTTTCGAAGAAAGTTTTTTCGCTGAATTTTTTTAATCTTGCGGCCGAGAGATAATTTTTAGCAACGTCTATTTTGGCTACAGAATCAGGAATTTCTTTGTCTATTTTGCGGAAAAGTTGATAGGGGATGCAGATGTGAGTGTCGGGAGTGGCTTTGGCGCAAAGAGCCTTTACCAGTTCATTATATGGAGGACTTAATTCGAAAAGCGCGGACTCTTTTTGGGCTAAAATTTTCCCGCAGGCCGTGTCAGCTTCTTCATTTGGAAGATTTTTTTCTTTTTCCACAATTTTATTTTTCGGCTTGGGTCCATTGCTATTCAGTGTTTTTAAAAGATCTTTTATCGGCCAATTGGATCTTTGTGAAAGAGTTTTCATTTCCCCCAATAGTTCCGGATCCAGTTGTTCAAATTCTTTAATTAAATTAAGAAAAAGTTCCATGGCGGCGATGGAATCATCCAGCGCGCGGTGTTTTTCGGAGTGTTTCAGTTGTAATTTTTCACTTAAAATTTCCAGACTATAAGAGGGCATATTTGGCAGTAGGATGCCACTTAATTCTTGCGTGTCATAGCTTGAATTTTTGATTTCAACGCCATTTGATTCAAGAAAGGCGAGATCGAATTTTATATTGTGGCCGATGACTGGGAGATTACCAATGAAATTTTGTATTTCATTTTTTTTATCCGCAAACGCTGGAGCGTTTTTCAGATCCGAATCTTTGATATTTGTAATGTGGGTAATGATTTTTGGCAGCGTGATACCTGGATTCACAAAAAATTTCAAAGTCTCTTTTTGACCCGTCAGATCAAATTTTACAGCGCCAAACTCGATAATTTTATCGATATTTGGATCAAAGCCGGTAGTTTCCAGGTCGAGAGAAACGAACATTGTTAAGATTTTATTTAGAAGGAGCTACACTAATTTTGAAAATTATTTTGACGGAAGGAAATTTTAATAGCAAATTAAAAATCCTTTATTTTAAGCCAGAAAATCGCAGTTTATTCTGATATATTTTGAATTATTTTACAAGGTAAAAATTACTTATTTTCTTGATGGTGAGTATGCGCTCACCTATAATTTAAATATACAATTTTTAATCATAAATTTATGGAAAAATTTGAAAAAAATCAGTCGAGAATAGGCCAATCTATAGTAATCAGTCCATCAGAAAAAATCATTTTATCCAACAGCACAAATTTGACTTGCCTCACCGATCAAAATCTTTACGAACTTTGCAAAACTTACGGCACGCGTGCGCTCGAGTGGCGCAGAAAATTTATCGGACTTTTGCCGGAGGTAAATAAGCGAAAATTATATCAGAAGAAAGGCTTCGGTTCGATTTTCGAATTTGCCAAAAAACTGGCAGGATTGAGTGAAGAACAAGTGAGATTGGC
>JACRIB010000023.1 GCA_016235895.1 Candidatus Peregrinibacteria bacterium
AATGGATCATAAGGTCGAGAAAATGGATCATAAGGTTGAGAAAATGGATAGAAAGTTCGACAAAAAATTCAAACATATCGACAAAAGATTTGATAAAATGGATAGCGAAATAAACGATCGTTTTGAGAAAATGTCCATATTGACACACAAAAGTTTTTTGAATTTACAAAATTGGATTTGTACTCACATTAATGATCTGGAAAAACGCCTCGATCTCTTAGAGGAACACGTCTCTAACGTTGACCAAAAATTAAATAAAATATCTTTAAATATTGCTGATATAAAAGCAGATTTAGAGGAGTTGAAAAAGCGGACCAAAACCTCAGAATTTAAAACAGCGGATCATAAGGACAAGATCCAATCAATTGACGAAAGAGTGTCTACTCTCGAAACCCGTTTGGGCCTATCAAAAGTCTAGCACGCTTTCTAGTTCAAAAATTCAAACCTCTTATCCACCCATTTGTTCTTGCTGTAGACCTTTTTGCCGTCGAAGAATATCTCTGCTCCGGCCCATTCAAAACGATAAATCATATCCCAATGAATATTTGAGTCGTTGCCATTCGGACATTCTTCATAGCATCGGCCCAGTGCCATATGCAGACTTTTGCCCATTTTTTCATCAAACAAAATCTGGCGCGTGCCCTGTTTAATCGTATTGTTTAAGCCAAAAGCAAACTCGCCGTGATACCTTGCCCCGGGATCCGTGTTCAAAATTTCCGTCAAAGCCTTCTGATTATTTGATTCCTCTTTCACTACTTTGCCATCTTTTAGCCATAATTTCACCCAATCAAAATCCTGTGATTGATAATGCGTCGGCACGTTGTAACGAATCACTCCATTCGCCGAAGTTTTAATTGGCGCGGTGAAAATTTCGCCATCCGGTAAATTGCGCTTGCCGCAGCAGGTTTTCCACTTCTGACCGGCTATAGAAAGAGTCAAATCTGTCTCTTCTCCTGTAATTCTTACTTTTTTCACTTTCAGCATCAGTTCTTTAAATTTTATCTGCATTTTTTCTTCTTCCTTCCAATTTAGTAAACAAGAGTCAAAAACAAATTCTTCCCATTCATCCAAACTTTTCTTGGCCAACATCGCCGAAGCAATTGTCGGATAATAAAAGAGACACCAACGTTTTTTATGCAAAATTTCGCCCAGGATTTTACGAGATTTTTGGACCGTCTGAATTTTCTTCATATCTACATGAGTCATTTCATAAGGGTTTGCATCAGCCACAATTTGCACCATCGCGTCGTAGCTGTCGGCCACTTTTTTATCCAAGTCGCTGAGATATTTCATCTGCTTTTTATTGGCATGAGCGAAAAAAACTTTGCCAAGTTCATCATGCGAAAAGCGCACATCCACCTGAATCGCACCGGCCTTGATGCACTCGCGATAAAGCTCTTTAATTAGCGGAAAACCGTCGAAGCCGTAACCTCGCAATAAAATCTTTTCGCCCTTTTTCACAGCAATCGAATAATTAGCGATCACACCCGCCAGCTTTTCCAATTTGTGTTTATCGACCATGCGAAAAATATACCACAATTTGTAAAAATCTAATAAATGGAGTACACACAAACCATGCAAAAACATTTTGAATCCTTATATGAAGGAAAAACAAAATAGAAAGGGGTTGGCAACCGGGGAAATTTTTGCCATTTTGCTGGTGATAGCGCTGTTTATTGCCGCGGCTATTTTTGCCAAGCAGTATGATTATCTTTTGAAGGAAATCCCTTATTCGCAGGGATATTTGGGAGCAATTTTCTATATTTTAATAACCATTTTTGCCATAGTCGTAGCACCCATCAGTACTTTCCCGTTGTTGCCCCTGGCCATCTCGCTTTGGGGAAGTTTTTTTGCAGCTCTTTACAGCATCATAGGTTGGACAATCGGTGCCGTCATCGCTTTTTGGCTGGCTAGGCGCTACGGCAAGCCACTCATCGGCAAACTGATGCCTCTCGAAAAAATTCAGCGCATCGAAAAAATAATCCCTGAAAAAAATATTTTCATCAGCATAGTACTTCTTCGCATGACCCTACCGGTGGATGTATTAAGCTACGGGCTGGGCTTATTCAGTTCCATTTGTTTCAGCCTATATTTTTTTGCAACACTAATAGGGGTCATACCCTTCGCCTTTCTCTTTTCATACGCGATTATTTTACCTACAGCATTCCAAATATCACTTCTTGTCTTGGTGATTATTATTTTATTTTCAAGCTATAAATTATTTCGTAAAAAACAATAAAAAAACACGTTTGTGACAAATGTCACATAGTTTTTTAACAAAAAGTGCTAAAATCAAAACAATATCCTTTAAACCTAATTTTCTATGGACAATGCAATGGATCAGAAATGCTCATGCGGTAGCGGCAAAGTAGCCGGTGACTGCTGTATGCAAAAGCAAACTTGTGCCTGTGGCAGCGGTAAAATGGGCGGAGCTTGCTGCACGAAAGAACGCAGCTGTTCTTGCGGTAGCGGTAAAGTGGCCGGTCAATGCTGTTTTGCTCATTAAATAAATTCAAAAATCATGAAAAGCATTAATATTTACAGCACTCCAACCTGTGGTTTTTGCAAACAGTTGAAAAAATTTCTTAGCGAAAAGGAAATTTCTTTCAGCGATCACGATGTAACAGAAGATTCTTCAGCTTTTGAAACCATGCAAAAACTTACAGACGGCGGGACGGGCGTGCCTGTCATCGTTTTCAATCAAGGCAAACCGGATCAGGAAATTCAAGTTGGCTTTGATCTTCAAAAAGTTCAAACAGCGTTAGAATTGGCATAAATTAACTTGATTTATATGGCCACTTTAACTTGCCCCGAGTGCGGGCACAAACAAGACGAAAAGATCCCTACGAATTCCTGCATGCCGTTTTATCTTTGCAGTCAATGCAAAAAAACGATAGCAGCTAAAAAAGAAGATTGTTGTGTTTTTTGTTCATATGGAGACGAAAAGTGTCCATTAAAGAAAAACTGAAATTAATTTCTTACTTGTCCGGTGCCTCTGACAAGCCATTTGTAGCTCGTCAGCTCTTTGATGCCCATCGGTCCTCGCGCGTGCAATTTCTGCGTGCTGATGCCTACTTCCGCGCCCAGGCCGAATTCACCGCCATCGGTGAAACGAGTCGAGGCATTCACATAAACACAGGCCGCATCCACGACTTTCAAAAATTTTTCGGCACGCTCTCGATTTTCCGTGATGATCGATTCACTGTGTTTTGAGCCAAAATTCGCGATATGGTCCAAGGCTTCATCAAAACTAGCGACTGTCTTTATAGCCATTTTTAAGGACAAATATTCCATGCCGAAAATTTTTCCCGTCGCTTTATGTAATAAATTTTTCGAATAATATCCCGCCAAAATTTTGTAAGATCCTTTGTCTGCAAAAATCTCCACTTTTTTCTCTTCCATTGGTTGGCAAATTGCCGGCAAATCTACGAGTCGAGACTTATGAATGATCAAGGTATCCAGTGCATTGCAAACGCTCGGACGGCTTACTTTAGCGTTAAAAACGATCTCTCGTCCTTTGTCCAAATCTCCAAATTCATCGAAATAAGTGTGCACCACACCCGCTCCGGTTTCTATCACCGGAATCATAGAATTTTCTCTGACAAAATTAATCAATCCATGACCACCACGCGGAATAATAACATCGACATACTTATCCTGCTTCATAAATTCCGCCAAAAGTTTGCGATCATTTTTCAGGAGTAAGACCAAGTCTTTCATGAAGCCATTTTCTCCGCGCTTCTGCCCACGCCTGTCACCTGCTACATCTCTAATCGCCTCCAAAATCAGCTTCACTAGAACTTCGTTAGATTTTTCGGACTGCGAGCCACCTTTCAAAACACAAGCATTTTTTGACTTAAAACAAAGCGCAAAAATATCGATTACTACATTTGGTCGCGCCTCGAAAATTACCCCAACCACACCAAAAGGCACACTGATTTTCCTTAGATCCAAGCCATTTGCCAGTACTCTGTGCTCCAACTCCACATCGACAGGGGAGTAATAACCGGCAATTTCGTTTACACTCGCCGCCATCGCTTTCACTCTTTTTTCGTTTAACAAGACTCGATCATACATTGGATCATTTTTACCCATTTTTGCTAAATCTTTAGCATTTTCTTTTAAAATTTTGCTAACATTTTTTTCTAACAACTCAGCCAGTTGTATCATCACCTCATTCACGATTTTTTCTTCAACCATGACAAACTTTCGGCTTGCCGCCTGCACTTTAGCCAAAGATTTTTGCAGATTATTCATATTGATTATTTTTGTCCTGACAATTGACTCTTAAGAGTCAAATTGACCGGCGTCGGTCAATTCTATTTACTCAATTCCGCATTCCTTTTCAACGCCGCCTCGCCAACTTTATTAAAAATTCCAGACAGATCGGCTTCTTCCATAATCTTCACTCCAGCTTCCGTCAGTCCACCTTTCGAGCTCACTTTTTGGCGCATGTCCGTAAGATTCCAGGCACTTTCTTTTATCACTTCGCCGGTGCCGATCAGCGTCTGGCGCGCCACTTTTTCCGCCATTATTTTATCGACTCCCTTACTCACCAAAAACTCCGCCATTTTTTCGCCATAATAGGCAATAAAGCCTGGACCGCAGCCACTTACCACACCAATCAAAGCAATTTTATCTTCCGTGTCTACTTCGATTTCCTGGCCAAAACAAGCCAAAATTTCTTTCACAAACTGCTTTTCTTCCGCCGAAACATCTTCTCCCGCCTTCAACAAAGTCAGCGATTGCCCCACTTTCAAAGCTAAATTCGGCAATGTCCTCACAACTTTTTTCGTCTTCATAGCCACCGCAATCTTTTCAATGCCAATTCCCGCCATGATCGAAATCATCAATTTACCACTCAAATCTACCTTTATATTCGCCGCCAAATCACCAAAAACCTGCGGCTTCACCGCCAAAATTATCACTTCCGCACCATCTACGCACGCATTCACATCATCCCCTTTATCGCATCCAACCAATTCAAATCCGCCTTTTCTACTCAAAATATCCCACATTGCTTTGCCCATATTTCCCAAACCTATGATGCAAATTTTTTTCATATATCAAACTTTATGAGCTAGAAATCTGCTGCCGACACTCTCGCCGGCCAAAATCCTTGTTATCACGTCTTTTTCTTTACTGCTCGTGATAAAAACTTCTGTGCCATGTTTGGCAATCGCCTGCGCCACACCAAACTTATTCTGCATGCCGCCCTTGCCGAAAGAAGATTTTTCGCTGGAAATAATATGCCGCGGCATCTCTTCGTCAGGCCTGAATTCCGGGATCACTTTGCCCTCTTTATCGTAAACGCCGCTCACATTACTGAGAATAATCAGTTTGTCCGCCGCCAACAATTTCGAAATCATTCCCGCCAATTCATCATTATCCGTAAACATCAATTCCTCAATACAAACGAAATCATTTTCATTCATAATCGGCACAATGTCCTCACGAAAAAGCGACTCAATACAATTCTTCGTGTTCAAAAAATGTGTTCGATTATTGAAATCCTCTTTTGTGGCTAACATCTGCGCTACAATCCGTCCGCGTTCTTCAAAAAGATTGGAATAAAGTTCCATCAATTTCACCTGTCCGACTACTGCGTAAATTTGACGCGTCGTGACCTCGTCGTATTTCAGCGGTTTTTTCAAAGTCGCACGCCCCGCGCCCATCGCGCCGGAAGTCACCAGCACTATATCATGCGAACCATGAGCTTCCGCAATCTGGCGCACGAGATCTTTTATCACCGCCTTATCCAGCTTCAGATCATCGGTAGTCATGGCATTCGTACCCAATTTTACCACAATTTTTTTATTTCTCATGTGCCTAAATTTATCCAAATACAGAGGAAAAAGCAACTGCCATCCTGAAATACCCAAAAAAGTTGCCATTTGTTCGAATCCCCGCTAAAATCGGCCAGTAAGTTTTCACGACTTCCAAACGTGCCGGGGTAGCTCATTGGTAGAGCAGTGGATTGAAAATCCATGTGTAGGCAGTCCGATTCTGCCCCTCGGCACCACAATTGTATTGCAATACTTAGTGATTTACTATACAATAGCTATATATTCACTAATTAATCACTATGGCTACAGTATTTTTCAAAATCAACGATACTCAAGGAAACGAGGTGGAAAAAATGATGCAGGAAGAAGGCTATACGAGCAAATCCGAGTTTTTTCGCTTTCTAATTAAGTTCTACAAATATCATAAAACTCCTGAAGAAAAGCGCTTCGAAAAGGCCACGAATGAACTGGGAGAAGTTTTGAAAAAGCTCGATAAGAAGAGTAAACTCAGCTTGTCATTCGATAAGCAACTTGAAGATGTATGAAGTATTAGTCAGTAATTATTTTGCCAAGCAGTTAAAAAGGCTCGCCAAAAAGAATCATCAGTTAAAAGAAAAACTTAGAGATTCTCTCTTTAGTTTTAATAGGAATCAGGCTATTTCTATCGGCCACGGAGTTTACAAATTTAGAGTTTCTGCAGAGAATAGGGGCAAATCTGGAGGATATCGTGTTTATGTATACATGGTTAAAATTAATAAAATTTTGACTCCAATTGCTATTTATCCGAAAAACGAGAAAGAAAATCTCGCTCTCAGCGAGTTGAGCAAACATCTAGAGATGGTAAAAACTGAACTAGCTGCCTTGCTCTAATATCCAGTCCGAACCGCTACGCGTCTGCCTGCCGGCAGGTCTGCATGAGCACTATTTTTAATATTGCCTTCCATTCTTAATATGGGATATAATGAAACTGAACATATCACATATTAAGCATGTACCTGTCTGCCCACATTCTGAAAAGGCTTGAAGAAAAACGCAAACATCTCAATTCTTTGCGTCCATTGCCAGCTGTAGCAGTGCGTAAATTAAAAGAGCATTTTGAAGTGGAAATGACTTATAATTCAAACGCCATTGAGGGAAACTCTTTGTCCCTGAGGGAAACTTTTTTAGTACTCAATGAAGGCATTACCATTAAAGGAAAACCTCTTAAAGACCATCTTGAAGCGACCAATCATAAGGAGGCACTGGATTTTTTATATGATCTGGTGGATCACGAAAAGAAGATCACTTTTTCTGAACATTTAATAAAAAGTCTACACCAATTGGTAACACAGAATATTGAAAAGGAATGGGCTGGACGCTATCGTAATGCTTCGGTGAGAATTACCGGAACTCCTCACCAGCCGCCGGACGCTCTGGATATTCCACCATTAATGAATGATTTGGTTCGATGGGTAGGAGATCAGCAGGGGAAAATGCATGTAGTTGAACTAGCAGCGGTTCTGCAACATAAGTTTGTTTTTATCCATCCCTTTTTTGATGGAAATGGACGAACTGCTCGCCTTATTATGAATGTCTTGCTTCTCCAAAAAGGTTATCCATTGGCTATCATCTTGAAAAATGATCGCAAGCGTTACTACCGTGTACTCCAAGAAGCCGACAAAAATAACTACAAACCTCTCGTGGAATTTGTAGCGAAAGCGGTCGAACGATCATTGGATATTTATCTTGATGCCCTGATGCCTTCTTCAAAGACAAAAGAAAAATATATAACACTAAAAAAAGCGGCAAAAAATTCGCCCTATTCAGCAAAGTATCTTAATTTGTTAGCAAACAAAGGCTTGCTTGAAGCCCACAAAGAAGGTAGAAATTTGGTCACCACGGAAAAAGCTATTCAAAGGTACAGAGATAAACGCCAACGAAAACGAGCGTAGTAAACAGGTAGTGATCAACTACATTGCGCAACAGCTTGCGGCGTAATTAGCGGCTGGCAAGCTCCTTTTCTTTTTTGAGCCGTTCTTGGCGAGCCGCCAGAAACACTCGCATTTCGTAGCCTTTAACTCCCTTGCCTCGCATAATATCCGGAATATCGTCAGGGAATTTTGCACCTTTAACGACATAAACTTGTTCAACATATTTTGGCCCAAGCCTCCTTTGCATTGCGGCACCTTGATTTTCATCGACCCATTGTTTGCCTAGATCTTCAGGTTTAATCGGATCCATTTTTTGCAGCATTGTATCGATTCTGGCCTTATCAGCGTCATTTAATTCAGCATATTCTTTAGGGCCTCGAGGCTGATCTTTCGGCTTATCCTTTGGTTTAGGTTCTGGTTTAGGTTCTGGTTTAGGTTCTGGTTTAGGTTCTGGTTTAGGTTTAGGTTCTTCTCCCTTCGTATCCGCCTGCAGAGATTCCAGCGGAATCCAGCCTTGGTAAGTTTTTTCGGGACCTTTGCCGTTCATGCCACTTTTAAATTTTCCCTCAACCTTGACCCATTTGTGTTCAGAGCCTTTGTCAAAGCCTGTAGCATCGGACAAATCACCACGGGTTTTCACGTTCAGAATTTTTCTGTCAATAATTTTGACCACAGTATTTGCGTCCAGTACACCTGATATCCGACCGGTTTTTCCCTGAACTTTATCAAAAAGATTTGCCGTATCCTTCAGACGATATTCCTTGCCAACTTTCGCCGTACCCTCCTGTTTGGCATCTCGGAAAGCCTCGCCACGAGACTTTTGATCTTTTGTAAATTTTTTTGCTTCCTCCTTATTAAATTTTCGAAGTTCATCCGCCTGTCGACTTTTTTTAAACCAATCGGCGGTATCGACCGCATCTTCGAGCGGTTCCAAAGCCTTTTGAATCTCCGCGAGCGTGGCGGCATTTTTTCTCCCGGAGTCCGGTTTTTCCAAACCGGCTTTAATCGCAGCCACTTTTGCGGAAATATCCGTCAATGCGGCTTTGAAATCCAATTTCCTGGCTTTTAAAATTTTCTGAAAATCAAAATCCTGAGAACGTTCATCCATTTTCTTCTGTAAATACGCCACTTTTTGCTCAACTTTTTGCACACCGTCTTTCAATTGCTGCCGTTTATCTTCCAGGGTTTCAGGTTTTTTTCCAACTTTTTCGGCTTTTGCTTCAGCTTTTTCCGGTCCACCTTGTGCAAAATAAACCAGGCGACAAGGCTTAAACAAATCCATTGATTCAAATTTTGCAATTTTATTCATAAAAATTATTTTTCATTAAGTTGTTGCTCAAGCTGACTCAATACCACCTGATCGTTTGCTTGGCTTTTTACTTCGGCATAACCGCGCACCGCGGCATCGTATTGATGCTCCAGTTCATTCAATTGCTGCATGAGACTGTTGATTTGTGCGATATCTTGGTCAATATCGGCAATCTTTGTTTTTTGCACATTATCTAAATCAGCCCTCTCTTTTTCAAAAACGGCTATCAAAGCCTCCTGTTTTTCCGCTGAAACAGGGGCAATTCTCACAATCAAATCATTTTGAGCATTCTCATCAAGCGACAAAATCGCCGGAGAAGCCATCATCATATTGCGCAGCCTTTCGTTCCCAATCTTCGAGAAATCAGTCATGGTAATTTGATATAAATCACCAAATTATACCACGTTTCCCACATTTAGTCCAATTTACTCTGGACAAAAACGATAATATCCCTAAAATGAAGCCTTGTTTTAATTAATGCTGCAATTATGGCTATTGATGGACGTGATACTTCAGAAACCCCAGCGCCGCAGGAAGGTATCAAAGTAAGTGCAAAAATCATGGAAATTCTGGCGCACCTCCATGATTCAGCTGCTCCGAATTTGCATGTTGTGTTTGACGGAAAAACGACACAATTATTTCTCAATGGCAGCGGAGATCCTGTTTTTAAAGAAGAAAAAAACACTTGGCTTGCCTCGACATATCCGGATTTAAAACTGGATCAACAAAGTACGCAAGCACTGCTTGAAACAAATAAGGCAAAGAAACTGGCCTGTGCCGCAGAAACAGGGGATGATCCAATGGGTGACGCAATATACGAAAGTGGAGAACGAGCAAGGAAAGCGGCTCTTGGAAAAATGCTCGGACAGGAAGGAGTCATGGCTTTATTGGATGAATTGGGTAATCTTTATAAACAACATAAAGAGAGTTTATGTTCTGTAGAAGTACATAGAAGTGGAGTTTTTAGTTTTTTCTGGACACGCCCGACGCTTGCAGCAATTTTAATAGCCATTCTGCATAAGCTTGAAAAGGTGAAAGGAATCACAATAGAAACAAATTACAAAGGCAAAAAAAGACCTAACGTCTTAATTTTGTGCGATGATCGCGACGACATAATTGGTTTTTTGTTGAGAACGAGCGAAATGTTAGAATGCAGTGGAGAACTTAGTGTGTTTCTCAGTAGTAGATCGACAAAAAAACTTGGCCTTATGCTGATTGATTCTAATAATAGCAAAGTTGATGATCCGGGCAGGCTTGATTCCGCCTTCGTTATAGAGATATAAAAGCCCTTGCAAATTATCCTAAATGCAATATTATTGCATTACTTTTAATTGTTCAAAAATGGATTTCAGGGAGTACTCAACCGCGATTCTTCGAAATAACGGCTTTAAAATAACCAAAACCAGGTGTTGCGTATTGGACGTTTTGGCAAAATCCGGAAGCAGTCTCAATGCCTATGAAATTGCCGCCAGAGCCAAAAAAATGAAAGTAAAAATCGACACTTCCACGGTTTATAGAATTTTGGAAGCCTACAAAAAATTAGGACTGGTGCATTTTGTGAAAGAACAAAACGGCTATCTTGCCTGCAAAGAATTTAATTGCAGAAATGAAAAACACTGCCACCATCAATTTGTCTGTAAAAAATGTAAAAGTGTTCGGGAAATTCATTTTGATGACACGGATTTTATCAAATCAATTAAGGCAAAAATGCCAAATTTTCAGATCCAAAATCATTATTTCGAATTTCTGGGTCAATGCGCGGTTTGCAAAAAATAATTCCAACGGAAATATGAAAAAAATTTTAGCCATCGTTGTTCTTCTTGGTTTGACCGCTTGCTCCGGCGTACGGATTTCACAAAATGATAATCCTAAAAAGCCTCTCAACGTTACCGCCAGCTTTTATCCTTTGGCTTATCTCGCGCAAAGAATCGGCGGCGATCTGGTGCAAGTTAATCAGATCACTCCCGGTGGTGTCGAGCCTCACGATTACGAACCGACTCCTCAAGATCTCATTGCTATTCAAAATTCCAAAGTCTTTATTATTAACGGCTACGGCATCGATGCGTGGGCTGATAAAATAATAGATGATTTACCAGGCAAAGGAGTGCTTGTTGTCAAAGCCACCGATAAAATAGAAAATATTATCGATTCCCATGTCTGGCTCGACCCCAATTATTTCAAAAAAGAAGCGGAAGTCGTGAGGGACATCTTAATTATAGCCGATCCGGCAAACACAGCGGCTTACAAACTCAACACTGCCGGGCTGACTAGCGATCTCACGGCTCTGGATCAGGAATATCGCAATGGCCTGGCAAAATGCGCAATTAAAGAAATTATCACTTCTCACGACGCTTTCAATTACTTGGCCAAAGAATATGGCTTTACGAGTTTGGCTATTGCCGGACTTTCTCCCGATGAAGAACCTTCGCCAAAGCACCTTGCCGAACTCGCCTATCTCGCAAAAAAAAATAATATCAAATACATTTTTTTTGAAACTCTTTTAAGCCCAAAACTTTCCAATACCATAGCCAAAGAAATCGGGGCTAAATCTTTAGCGCTCAATCCGATTGAGGGTTTGAACAGTGAGGAAACAGCAAAATCGGAAGATTATCTCGTTCTCATGCAGCAAAATTTGAAAAATTTAAGAATCGCCATGCTATGCAAATAAAAGTTGAAAACATCTCTTTCAATTATCGCCACAACCAAGTTTTGGAGGATGTTTCTTTTGAAATTCAGACGGGGGATTATGTGGGAATCATCGGCCCGAATGGCGGCGGCAAAACCACTTTATTAAAACTGATGACGGGCTTGCTGAAGGCCCAACATGGACATATCTCAATCTTTGGAATGGATCCTCGCAAGGCTCGTGCTCATGGAAAAATCGGCTACGTGCCGCAGCGCATCGTACAATCAAATATTCAATGTCCTGCCACGGTCGAAGAAATTGTAGCCAGCGGACGGATAGCAAAATCAAGCGATGGGAAAGTCATCGAAGCGGCTATGAAAGATGCCGACGTAGAACAGTTTCGCACGCGTTCGATAGAAAGCCTCTCCGGCGGCGAACGCCAACGCGTATTTATCGCTCGTGCGCTTGCTTCCGAGCCAATAATTCTGATTTTGGATGAACCAACAACCGGCGTGGACCTCAAGGCCGGCAGAAATTTTTACGCCTTATTGAAACATCTAAACAAAGAACATAAACTCACGATTATCATTGTTTCTCACGATATTGAAGCTGTAGCCAAAGAAGTAAATATGGTACTTTGTTTGAACAGAAAATTGGTTTCCACCTGCAAACATGAAGATTTGAAAGCCAATACGGAAGAGATTTTGAAAGCGCTTTACGGGCCCGACAAAAATTTTATTCATCATCAACATGCTTGATATTTTTCAATATGATTTCATGGTACGGGCTTTTATGGCGGGCTTTGCCATCGCGATTATCGCGCCAATGGTGGGCATATTTTTGGTCACCAGACGTTATGCTTTTATGGCCGATACTTTAGCTCACGTCTCATTCGCGGGCGTGGCCGCGGCCTTTCTCTTGGGGTTTGAGCCAATCATCACCGCTTTATTACTTTCAATCGGCACCTCGCTCACTGTCGAAAAACTTCGCAGTTCCGGCAAAGTATTGGGAGAAGCCGGTCTGGCAATTTTCTTGTCCGGCGGCCTGGCTCTGGCCTCGGTTTTAATCAGCGCTTCCAGAGGGCTAAATCTCAATCTTTCCGGCGTCCTATTCGGCAGCATCGCCACAGTCACTACCCTGGATTTGCAATTAATTCTAGGTCTTGGTGTAGTGGTTTTATTCACAATATTTTTTCTTTATCGCCAACTTTTTGCCATTTCCCTGGATGAAGAATTGGCCACTGTAAGCGGCCTACCGGTCACTCGACTCAACCGAATTCTTGTCATTCTTGCTGCAATCATCGTCTCGCTTTCCATGAGAATTGTCGGAATTTTATTAGTTGGCGCTTTGATGGTCATCCCTGTAATCGCCGCCATGCAATACAAAAAAAGCTTTTTCGCCACATTTATAATTTCCATCATCATTTCACTTTTTTCAGTCATTTCCGGACTTTTTGTTTCCTATTATCTTGGCTGGGCCAGTGGCGGAACAATCACCTTGATTGCCATCACCATTTTTGTAACATCATCACTAATAAATCTGCGTCGCAATTAATAGCTCATTTTTCTGTAAAACACTCTCTTGGCTATTTCCACTGTCGCCAAATAAGCCAAAATTATTGCTCCCAATCCAAGCAGTATATTCACATTTAAAGGCACGAAGCCCAGATAACCGGCCACCGGCGTAAAAGGTATGATCCAAGCTAATAACACCATTCCCAGCGTACTGGCAACCAGAGCCGGATGAGCATTGCTTTGAATAAAAGGCAATTTTCTCGTACGAATAAAATGAATAATCAAAACTTGCGTGGCCATCGATTCCAAAAACCAACCGGTTTGAAAACTGGCCTCATCAACTTTCATAAAATAATATAAAAATCCAAAAGTCGCAAAGTCGAAAATCGAGCTCACCAGGCCAAAAACTATCATAAAACGCTTGATAAATCGCATATTCCAGCGCTTCGGCGTGGCCACATATTCTTCATCCACATTGTCTTTTGGAATGGAAATTTGCGAAATATCATAGAGCAAATTATTTAATAAAATCTGAATCGGCAACATCGGCAAAAAAGGCAATAGAATAACCGCTCCAAGCACACTGAACATATTGCCAAAATTTGAACTTATACCCATCATCAGATATTTCATGGAATTGCCAAAAGTCTTGCGTCCCTCAATAATTCCATCCAGAAGTTCACGCAGGCTCTTGTGCGTCAAAATTATTTCGGCTGATTCCTTAGCCACATTCACTGCGTTCTCCACGGAAATTCCCACATCCGCCGTCTTCAAAGATGGTGCGTCATTAATGCCGTCACCCATATAACCGACAACGTGTCCATTGGCTTTTAGGGCAAGGATAATGCGATTTTTTTCATCCGGCGAGAATCTGGCAAAAATCGTCGTTTTCTCTACCATTATACGCAAAGCGTCATCGGTCATGGTGTCAATTTCCTGACCGAGCATCACGCCTTTTATCTCAATATCCAATTCCTGACAGATTTTTTTTGTCACCAGTTCATTGTCGCCGGTAATAATTTTTATTTGCACACCTTTTTGATTTATTTCCCGAATGATTTCTTTGGCCTCTTTTTTTGCCGGATCAAAAAAGGCGATAAAACCCAGCATGGTGAGTTCTTTTTCATCACCGGCCTCGTAAATATCGCGCCCATTACCAACTTCTTTTTGCGCAATCGCCAAAACTCTATGTCCCTGCGCACTTAAATTTTCATACACTTTCAAAATTGCACTATGATCCTGGATTTCCAAAGTCGATGACTTCATTACTTCTTCAGGCGCTCCCTTGGTGATGATAAATCTATTGCCGTCTTTTTCCACCACCACACTCATTTTTTTTCTCACAAAATCAAAAGGAATTTCATCGATTTTTTTGTAATCTTTGATGTCAATTTTTTGGTATTTCAACACCGCATTGTCCATCGGATTGGTAATACTGGTCTGATAACAACTGTTTAAATAAGCGTGCAAAAGCACGTCTTGATTGTCCTTACCCTGGCAATCAACATATTTTACCAATTCAATGCGATCCTGAGTCAATGTACCTGTTTTATCTGTGCATAAAATATCCATACTGCCAAAATTCGGTATCGCCGAAAGTTTTTTTACAATTACTCCTTTTTGCGACATTTTAATAGAGCCGCTACCCATTGTGATAGAAAGGATCATTGGCAACAATTCCGGCGTCAGACCAACGGCCACGGCAATCGCGAACATGAATGATTCAAAGACACTATTATGCTTAAAAACGGAGTTAAAAAAGAAAATAAAAACTACGAAAGCAATTGTCGTTTTAAGAATAAAAAAACTAAATTTGTTGACACCTTTAACAAATTCGCTTTCCACTTCCGGTGCGGCCAAATCCTTGGCTATTTTTCCGAATTCCGTATCTTTGCCGGTTTTCAAAATCACCGCCATTGCAGAACCGGACACCACATTACTTCCCAAGAAAACTATATTTTTCAAATCCCCAAGAGCGAAATTCTCACCCGCCAATGCCATCGCAGTTTTTTCGCTCGGATAGGATTCTCCTGTTAGCGATGACTGATTCACGAAAAAATCTTTCGCCTCAATCACTCTCGCGTCCGCCGGAATCAAATCTCCGGCATTCAAGAAAATCACATCTCCAATCACTATTTTTTTGAAATTAACTTCAACATTTTTGCCTTCTCTCATCACGGTTGCCTTACTCTGAAGTCTCGCCTCCAGCTCTTCCGCCGCCTTGCTTGCCTTGTGTTCCTGAATAAAATTCAAAAAAGTGCTCACCAGAATAATGCCACCGATAATATATGTCTCTATTTCTTCACCAAGTATAAAAGAAAACACCGTAGCGAAGAGCAAAATCAAAATCAACGGATTCTTGAACTGACTCAAATATTTAAGCACCCAATGCGATTTTTTCTCCTCGGCCAAAATATTTTTACCAAATTTCTGGAGCCGTAAGCCAACTTCAGTGTTACTTAAACCGGCCTTGGAAGACTCCAATTCCTTGAAAATACTTTCCACATCCTGCGACGCATACTTATTTAGGTTTTTATCCGTTTTTTGCAGCATTTTTGATTCGATAATATCCCAGTATTATACCTGAAAACAGGCTTTTTTGGAATACTGTGTTCGGTTCCATAGTTTCAAGTGCACCCCCTGGTCGAAGCGGGTTTTGTAGAACAAGTTAAAATATACAGCAATTGGCGGTCTCATTTCCAGAGTTTCATGTGGTCTTTGTATGTTGTATTCAATAAGCCAATCAGCTA
>JACRIB010000100.1 GCA_016235895.1 Candidatus Peregrinibacteria bacterium
GCACGTCCACCAGCCTACTACCGGAAGGATGCTTTTCGCCCATCAGAAAGGGCACCAGCGGGTGCATACCCGCGGTGGTAAAAAGCACTGTTGGATCATTTTCCGGGATCAAAGAAGAACCGCGAATTTCTTTGTGTCCATGCTTTTTTACAAAAAAATCTATGTATAGTCGGCGCAATTCATTGGCGGTCATTTTCATGTGGCCTATTCTACGAAAAAATGGGTTCATTTACAAGTTTTTGCAGGGAATGGAAAAATATGCTAATAATATGACCATGGGTAAAAAATCAAAAGCCAAAAAATTGCTCCGCCAACAAATGGAAGCCGCAAACGCGGAAAAAGAGCTAAAGAAAGGCAAAAATAAACCCAAAAAGAAAGAAGAAAAAAAAATTCACTTCAGAATTAACAAGAAAAAGATTTTTGGCGGTATCCTGGTGCTGATAATGCTCGCGATACTTGTCGCCGTCGGTTATCTGATTTTTGAAAGAGCCTTCCGGGCTCAGCCGATAGCCAAATTTTTGCCTTCGGAATCCACGGTCGCGCTTTTGGAAATCAACACCAATTTTGATCACACACAGCTCAACAAAACCTTTGAGCTTTTAAAAAATCATCCTGACTACAGCAAGGAAAAACTCATCGGTTACATCGAAAAATTATTCAATTTGAATTACGAAATTGATCTAAAGCCTTGGCTTGGCAGAGAAGCCGGCGTGGCTTATTTGAATTCCGCGAAAGACACCAACGCCGTTTACACTCTCTTTTTTGCCGAAGTTTTAAGCCAAAACAATGTTGAGAAATTTTTACAAAAATATAGTCCGGTGGAAAATGTTTACATCGGCAATAAAACCTACGCCATCAAATTTCCGGCGGGCATGACATACGTCACTTTTGTTGGCGATTACCTATTTGCCGGTACCAATGAACAGGCGATTTTCCAGGTGATTGATGCTCAAAATTCCACTACGGAAAAATTATATGCCACGGAAAAATATCGCAAAGTCGATAATAATCTTCCCCTAAATCGCACGGCGTTTGTTTTCTTTAATTTCGATCAGCTAAGTGATGGTTTTTTACACGAATTGCCTTTCATGGACAAAATTTCGATGATTACAATCAAACCCTTCATCAAGTCATTTGATGCCGAAGGACTGGCTTTGGTAGCGCTAAATAAAGATTTCGCAATTCAGACTTTTCTCACTCTTCATTCCACAAATTCCAATAATTCTTCTTATCTGTCTTTTGAGAAAAAATATAACGCGGATTTGGCTGATTATTTATCAAAGGACACTCTGGCTTTTTGGGGAGGGCGGAACTTGGAAGCTGAACTGCAAAAAACCGTTTCCGCTTTCACCGGCGGTCAAGACTCAAACCGGCTCATTGTAGACCAAATTTTACAAGCTTATACCCAAAGATATTTTGGCCAAAGCACCATTTTCAAGGACGACATTTTGCCGTTATTTAAAAACGAATTTGCTTTCGCCGTGGAAAAATTAAACAACAAAAATGTTTACAAATTTATTTTCGAACTGGATTCCGCGCAGACAGATGCCGTCAAGCTTCATCAACTCGCTAATAATTTTGCCAGCTACGGCGGTATTTTTGAACCAAAGGTTGTAGAACACACTTTACCGGATGGTACGGTCGGTAAAGAGATTGTGGCCGCCCCCGAAGAAATTACCAAAAACGAAAGCAATTACGCCGGCACGACAATTTATGAATTAAAGATGGGAAAAGAGAATTGGAGCCTCTACTATACCGTTATTGGCAATCTCGCCATTATCACAAACGATCCGGACTCTCTGAAATTAAGCATGGATTTAACAAAGTCAAACGGCGCAAGTTTAAGTTCCACCGGCCAATTTTCGGAAGATATTAAGCCCATCATCAAGGGCTCGGACGAGGTCAGCTATTTTGATTTCGACAATATTTTGCCTCTGATTTTTAATAAGCAAGATCTTCCCCCGATTCTCGACATTGTTTCTTCTTTCAGTTCCGGTAAAAATTATTTTGATGACGGAGTGGTTTCGATAAATTATTTGCATATCAAATGATCCATGTCCAAAAAACTTCAGGATCTAAAACCGGAAAAGATTGATGGGGATATTAATCTTAGAAGAAAGCCAAAGAAACCGGCAACTAAAGAAAAATCTTCGTCCGGATTTTTCAAAAAAGAAACTCCAATAAATAAAATTATCGACCTTTATGGTGTCAAAAAAAAACATTTTTTTTACATCAAAGGTGAAAAATTTCACCTGCCAAAATCTCTCGGTAGTCTTTTAAAAATAGGACTTTTAGGTTTCCTGATAATATTTATTATCAATTCTATAAATGTTTATTATAAAACAAAGGCAATTGAAAAAAATATCACTTCCGAGGCTTACGAAGGCTATTCATTTCTGGTAGATGCGGGTAAAAGTGCCGGCAAAATCCAATTTGAAAACGCTTCCGACACTTTCAAAAAAGCTTTGGCAAATTTTGACGAGGTAAAGGCGGAATTATGGTTTATCAGCAGTGATAAGTCTTATTACAATTCTCAAGAAAATATTGGATCAACGGTAAACGCGCTGATCACCGGTGGTGAACATTTTACTTCCGCTGGGCAATATTTTTTGGACGCAATGGAAGAATTTAATAAGATTCCACTCTATTTTGTTACCAAAAATAACGACCCTATGGGAGTTAGCCCATCACTGACCGATACTTTAAAAAATGGCTTAAACAAAGCAAACATAGCCGTAAAGGAAATCTCGGAAGCTTCGAAAAATCTCAATTTGGTCCACGAAAAAAACCTCCCAAAAGAAATTGCACCGCGTATTACAACAGTCAAAGATCAAGTGAAAAATATTTCCAATTTACTCAATACCACAGCCAGCCATTTTCCGGCAATTCTAAAATTATTGGGTGATGAGTATCCTCATCGCTATTTGATTTTACTGCAGAACAATAACGAAATCAGGCCGTCCGGTGGTTTTATTGGCAGTTACGCGATCATGGACATCAATAAAGGCATTATTGAAAAATTGGACGTTCAGGATGTCTACGATATTGATGGTTCTTACACGGACATTATCGAACCGCCGGATTATTTGAAGAAATTTACCGCAAATTGGCGTTTCAGGGATAGTAATTATTCAGCCGATTTTCCGACCTCCGCCGCCAAAGCCAAGTGGTTTCTGGAAAAAGAAGGCGGACCGAAAGTCGACACGGTTATAGCCATCAATCAGGGACTTCTCCGGGACATGCTGGAAATCACCGGACCGATTCAGGTCGGCAATTTTGGTAAGCTTGATTCCGGCAATTACAATTTACTTTTGAGTTACGTCATTGAAGGGAAAATCTGGGGACCGGAAAACCCAAAACACATTTTGAAAGTATTTATTCCCGAATTCAAAAAAGCCATCATGAAGGAAGAAAATTTGAGCAAAGTCGGCTCCAAAATTTACAAAGCTATTCAGCAAAAACATATCATGATGTATTCGCCGGATGCTGATATTGAAGGGCTTTTCGACTCTCTTGGCGTTAGCGGACAAATGTATGAAAACAAACCCGATGAAGATTATTTAAGCGTGATCAACATGTCGGTTGGCGGCACCAAATCAGATCTTTTTATGGAAGAAAATATCCTTCACGATACTTATCTCGACAAAAGCGGAAACATCACCGACGAAATTACGATTAAACGCTCGCATCAATGGACGGATGCCGTTTATTATCAATGGAAAAAGATTTTGGCAAAATACGGTTTTGAAAAAATGGACGATCAATTAATAGATATTTTGGGTCGCGGCAGAAATAAAGTTTTCATGAAAATTTATGTACCAAACGGCAGTATTTTGTTGAACACCTCGGATTCGGACATTTCCACTCAGTACGATGGCGACGTAAAAAAGACCTATTTTCTGGCAACAATGGAAGTAACCGCCGGCAAAACCGGCTTTCTTAAGGTGAAATATCGTCTGCCATATCTTCTGGATTTTAATAAAACAGCCGCCACCTATAAATTAATCACGGAAAAACAGCCCGGCAGCCGCGGCAGTATTTTTACCAAAACAGTTCACACCGATCCCGAAATCAGCAATCTTTCGGTCTATCCACCTTCAGCCAAAATTATTTCCGACAACGAAATAAGCTACGCCACCAATCTAGTCTACGACAGATATTTTTCTGGAATCTGGAAGAAGTAAGCTACTTCCGCCCAAACATTTTACTTAATTCATCCATCGTCAGAGAAATCATCGTAGGCCTGCCATGCGGACAAGTATAAGGCCTTTTGAGTTTTTCCATCTGTAAAATCAGGGCCTGCATTTCAACCAAACTCAATTTTTGTCCGAATTTTATCGCACTGCGGCAAGACATATATGTCAGAATTTCCTCGGTTTTGCCATGCAATTTTGAAGGATTTTTTTGATTTAAAATATCATCCAAAACACCTTTTATCACCTGTTCAATATCTTCTTTTGCCAAAAAAGCCGGCACCGCATGTACCACGAAACTATTACCGCCAAAAGGCTCGATCTCAAATCCCAAACCATCAAAAACTTCCTTATTTTGCGCAATCATTGCCACCTCTTCGTTACTCAAATTCATTTGCAGAGCCATCAACAACGGCTGCACCGATTTTTGCTGATTCTCAAATTGCTCCATCAATTGTTCATATCTCACTCGTTCGTGCGCGGCATGCTGATCAATTAAAACCAGGCCATGTTCATCCTCGGCGACAATGTAAGAATTGGCAATTTGTGTGATGGATTGAATTCGCGGCAGGTGCTGAAGTCCAGCCGCATAACGATCATTGAGGTAGTCATCTCCAATACTCTGTTGAGCACCTAAAAACTGTCCGGCAAATCTGTGCCCGGGCACAGATTTAGAGTCAAATAACGGCTTGCATAAGGCATTTTGATTTTGACCACCATTGTTGCCAATTTTCACGTCCGCTTCTTTTTCATTCTTTGGAAAACTATCCGACATATATCTCTGCGATTCCGTGAATCCTTTAGGAATTAAAATATTTTTTTCTAAAGCCGTTTTCACACAGCCATAAACCACCTTCACCAAACTTTGCTGATCCTCGAAACGAATTTCCGTCTTTCTCGGATGCACGTTCACGTCGATCAAAGCCGGATCAATTTTAATATTCAAAATAAAAACCGGTTTTTTATTTTCCATCAACATCGAATGAAAAGCTGTTTTTATGGTATTAGCCAGAAGAAAATGCTGAATTGGCCTGCCATTCACAAAAAAATATTGGTGCTGGCTGGTACTGCGACTTAGTAACGGTTTACCGATAAATCCTTCAATTTGAAAAGCGCTTCCTCCATAAAAAATGGGCAACATTGCGTCAGCCGTAGCCTTCCCGAAAATATCCGCCACACGTGAAATCAAATCACTGCTCTTCGCCAAGTCGAAAATCACTTTCCCATTATGCACAAGCCTAAAACCAATACTGGGATTTGCCAAAGCAATGGTGTTCAAAGTTCCGGTAATATGCACAAGTTCGGTACTATCCTGCTTCAAATATTTTTGTCGCGCCGGAGTATTAAAAAACAAATCATACACTTCAATTTGCGTACCGGTTTGCATTCCAACCTCCTGCTTTATTTTCATTTCGCCACCCTCCGACTGAATTTCCATTCCGCCCACATCCTCGGCTCTCTTACTACGAATAATCATCTTCGAAACAGAAGAAATACTCGCCAAGGCCTCACCTCTAAAACCCATTGTAACAATTTTCCACAGATCCGCCTCATCATGAATTTTGCTCGTCGCATGCCTTTGCAAAGCCAATTCCAAGTCATCCGCCGCCATGCCGCAGCCGTCATCGGTAATTTTTATCAAAGTTTTTCCCGCGTCTTTCAGCTCCACCACGATATTTTTTGCGCCAGCATCAATACTATTCTCCACCAACTCCTTCACCACGCTCGCCGGTCTTTCCACCACTTCACCGGCGGCTATTTGATTTATCAGACTCTCCGGTAGAACTTTTATTATCGACATTTGAATTTTCTATTTGGAAAAATTTATCGTCACTTTAGTGGCTTTAACGGTTCCATCGCTAAAATAAGCCTTAAATTCGTATATATTCGATCCGTTCACCAAATTTGAAAAACTCTTGCTGGCCTTGTAACTGAATTTTTTATCACCTTTCTTGAAGCCGGTTAAAGTGTAAACATCTTCATTTTTAGTTCCGCCATTGGCCGTTACCACAATTTTTGTCGCGCCATCTGAAACAGCGCCACTGAAGGTGATAGGATCCTGGCTTATTTTATCGCCATCTTTTGGATTATTAACACTAATTGAAGATTCTTTCACCTGAATCTTGTCATCGCCCGTTTTGCTATCCTGCTTGGCCACAACCTTCTTATCTTCAGGTTTCACGCCATCCTGTTCATCCTTTAGTTTACCAACCTGTTCTTTCAACTGATCGACCTGTTTTTGAACAGCGGCCTGTTTTTCAACATCGCTACCTTTTGATCCGCATGACGTCAAAGAAAACAGCACCAAAACAAACACCGGAACATTTAAAAACTTTTTCATGTAGAAAATTATTAGCCCGCAAAAAGATAGCAAATCAAGGGCTAAAAGGCAACTTTGATCAGCATTTTCTTCTCATCCACCCGGATCGAAGCCCCTGAAATATTCCTAACAAAATTTTTCAGAAAATCCGCTCGTTGCTCAAAATCCAGCAACTCCGGATAACCATAAGTTATTTGCAAAGGAAACAAATAAACATAAAAACTTCCCAGACTTGCAACTATTCCAATACTTAAGGAATCTCCCAGCGAATAAAAAACTAAAGATTTTTTATAAATTTCCATTGGCACAATTTCTTTCAAACCGCTGCCTACAAAAATATCCGCTCCGGCATCGGCAAACTTTTCAGTCAAATCCCGCTGAGCAATATTTGGCTTATTACCTGCATTAAACTGATATAGCAAATACACCAAGTCAACTTTATTTTTTTTATTTTTAATTTTTTTCAATTCATCAGCCAAGGTTTTTTCATCATCGCTTTCACTAAATTTACAAAAAGCAATTTTCATCGAATTTTGTTCTTCTTCACGGCACTTTCCACTCTCCAAATCAAAAATCATAAAGTCGCTGCCGACCAAAAATCGATCCTCCTGACCTCTCAGATTTTTCAAAAAATTCCAATCCCTATCGTTTTTTGCAGGATTTTTATTGATATCCCAAAACCAGCCTTTATTGAAGGATAAGCCATTATTCACAACGGGCATACTCTCGAAATTTGCAATAGTCACACTTTTTACCACATCCGCCGCTCCCTTGTAAAAACTAAAAAATTGATGGCTGGTGGTGGATTCGCGATGAGAAACATAGTCCTGCAGATTCGTATGCGCAAACCTTTCCGCCTTTTTATAGCCGCGTTTTTCCATCAATTTCAACATGGCGTAAATCGAAGAAGGGGAGTCAATTTCCAGATCATAAACATTGTCATAATTGAAATTCTTGATCGTCGCGTAGGACGACCAGTCATGAAAATCCGCCACTTCTAGCGGTACGTAATGAGAAAAATCTACGCTTGTAACCACCAGCGCATCCACAGGCAAATTTTTATCCAACCAATTGGCCAAAGCCTCCACTTTCTCTTTTGGAATTTTCCATTTTAAGACAATTGGCACAATTTTTGCCTCCGGAAAATATTTTTTGATGAAAGGAGCATGATTGTAGATTCCATGTTCTTTGATAAAAGTATCGTCATTGAAATCGGCCACCCCGGCCTTCACCAAGCCATTGTTAAAATCGTCATCCATTTCCACCGGCCCATTTGTAGTCTGAAATTCGCACTTTTCACATGTCTGAATATCCGCCTCGCCATCCTCGTAATGATTTGGACTGATCACCACTATCAGTTTCGGCTGCGTCACCGCAGCAAGTCCAGTATACGTTTTCGCCAATTCCTCAGCCACGATTAAATGATGTGGCAGAATCACACCCAGTGGCACACTTTCGAATTTATACGGCTCTTTGACTTTGAAAATCTGATTCCACATCTCTTTGTCGCCCGGATAAGTATAAGTGATTTTCAGCTTTTCCGCTCTTCCGCAACCAAAAACTACCACGCTAATCGCCAGAGTAAGGCCAAATAAACGTAGTAGTTTCATGATTTTGAACTATTTTTTATCTGTATAATCTGCCACCCCACTCCACCACCGCGAAACCATTTCGTGTAACCTTGTTCAATTTTTGCTCAACTACACTCGTTCTTGCGTCCAGACCTTTATAATCAAAGAAAACACGAATCACCGAATCCGGCTTTGGGCTAACTGTTAAAGGCGCATATTTATCCAAATCGGCTTTGGAAATAAAGGTCACAAAGTAATATGGTTTCTTATCGAATTTTGGCAACCAATATTCCTCAAAATCGACAATTTCTTTAGCATTCAAACCAAGTATTGCCAACTTTTCTTCAAACAATTTTTTCACATCAGCTTTTGCCACCACAAATCCTTCGCTTGGCGTACGGAAATTAGCCGCATAACCTTCCCAGAAAAGGTAAGGATAAGTCTTATTGTCAGCCAAATTCAACAATCTTCCAGCCGTATCAGCGATCACATTCCAGCCTCGGCCAATAGCCGGCTCTGACACAGAAATGCCATTTGTAGGAGCCACATTCACTGATACCTTAGTCGTTTTTGTAGGATAAAGATAAATCACCGGTTTGCCCATTTCGGCGCCCCCAGGAGTGTAATAAATCTTCACCGAAGTCGAGCTGGTGGTAGCATCCCAGAAGGTGGCTGTGAAATCAAAAGTGTCCACGCCGGGCCATAAATTACTCCACTTTTCCGCAGCCCTATAAGTAAATTTTGAGTCACCCAAATTGAAATCGTTTAACTGGTAAACATCTTCATTGTAAGAAAAACACAACTCATTAGGGCCACAATCTTTTGAACCCGTGCTCGCTTTCACCACGATTTTCTTTGTATTTGGCGAAACCACTCCGGTGAAAATAACCGGATCTTCATTAAAATGTTCCTCATTTTTAGGATCATTCAAAGTTATGTAGCTGGCTCCGGTGTAGGCTTCGACTTTTTTCACGACATCGTTATCAGCCTTTTGCTGCGCGGCTTTTTTGGCATCTGCCGCGGCCTTCGCATCGGCCGCTTTTTTAGCGGCGTCATCGCTTGTTGTTGTGTCTGCCTTTTTTTCATCAACCTTTATCGAGGTATTCTGCTGAACTTTAACCTGTTTTTGCAATTCAGCCGTTTTGGCGTCCGGCTGAACTGCCGGCGTTGTATCCGCCGATTTATTGCAGGCCACAAATAAAAACAGCGCTCCGGCGATCATGCCGATGCTAAGGCTCCGTGCCGCGTGGAGTACGCGGCCGATACTTAGAAGTTTTTTCATAAAAAATGAGGGTTATATTGACCACAAGCTTAACAAATTGAGTTATAAAAGGCAACAAATTTGCCAACAAAGACACACCGTGTTTTTACAGATCAGGATTATTTTTCATCTCATGCAATTTTTGCATCGCCTGAATTGGCGTCATACTATTCAAATCAATTTTTCTTAATTCATCCGCTATTTTTCCATTCGAATTTTCTACCTTCTTATGCTCACGTTCCACTTCAAACATTCCAATTTGATCCGGACTCACTCGCAATTTTTTTATATGCCTGTTTTCCAATTCCAACAAAACCCCTCGCGCCCGCGACACCAGATCCACCGGCAATCCGGCCAATTTCGCCACCTCGATTCCGTAACTTTTATCCACGCCTCCTTCCACAATTTTATACAAAAAGACTACGCCGTCTTTTTCACTTTCTTTAACAAGCACACTTAGATTTTCGGCTTTTTCCAGTTTGTCCGCCAGCTCGATCAATTCGTGGTAATGCGTCGCAAACAAGGTCTTGGCACCGATTTTATCATGGATAAATTCCATAATTGCCCAGGCAATACTCACGCCATCATAAGTCGAAGTGCCACGCCCAATTTCATCCAAAATTACCAGACTTTTTTCCGTCGCATGATTCAAAATAAAAGCCGTTTCGTTCATTTCCACCATAAAAGTACTCTCCCCGCGCGTGAGATTATCGCTGGCCCCAACTCTCGTGAAAATTCTATCCACTAGCGAGATTTTCGCACTTTCCGCCGGTACATAGCTGCCAATTTGAGCCAACAAAACAATCAAAGCCACTTGGCGCAAGTAAGTGGATTTACCACCCATATTCGGCCCGGTAATCAATAAAAATTTTCGCATATCGATAAAACTGCAATCATTTGGCACGAAATTTTTGGCAAAAGTCAGTTGCTCAATCACCGGATGTCGTCCATTTTTAATTTCCACAATACCACGACCACCTGCATCCCTATCATCAGCAATTTCCGGCTTGCAATAATTATTTTTCACCGCCACGTAAGCCAAATTTGCCAACACATCCAGCTCTGCGATCACTCGCGCGTTTCTTTGAATTTTTAAAATTTCCTTCACCACTTCCATCCGCGCGCCATAAAAAAGTTCGTATTCCAGCTCCTTGATTCGCGCCTCCGCGTTCAACACTTTATCCTCATACTCTTTCAACTCCGGCGTGATAAAACGCTCCGCGTTCACCATCGTCTGCTTGCGGATATAATCGCTAGGGACAGAGGCTAAATTAGCCTTGCTAATTTCTATGTAATAACCAAAAACATTATTAAAACGCACCTTGAGTGAATTAATTCCGGTGCGTTCTATCTCTCTTTTTTGCAAATCCGCAATGAAGCCTTTACCCTCGGTGCTGATTCCCAAAAGCTCGTCGAGCTCGGTATTAAAGCCTTTTTTAATCATGCCGCCTTCGCGCACAGTATGCGGCGGTTCATCTACAATCGCCCGCTCGATCAGTTCCACCAGCACCACTAATCCATCTAATTCCGCAAAATATTCGGCAAAATTTTCTTTTATTAAATCCTTTAATGACGGAATTATTTTCAAAGACTCTTTCATGGCAATTAAATCCCGCGCATTGCCACTGCCCAAACTCAAACGACTCAAAAGTCTTTCAATGTCGTAAATTTTACTCAAGCTATCTCGGAGTTCTCTCATCAGGCTCGAATTTCCCACAATTTTCGCCACATTCTCCAAACGCTTTTCAATCAGACCTTTTTCCAAAAGCGGATGCAAAAGCCAATTTCTCAGCATCCTTCCACCCATCGGACTCACCGTCTGATCCAGAACATTGATCAAACTTCCTTCTTTTTTCCCCTGACTGGTATAAAAAATTTCCAGATTTCTTATGAGCGCCTGATCCATCGCCATAAATTCCGAAACTTCATAACGGCTAATTTTTTGAATATGCTTTAGCTCGGTTTTTTGTGTCTCGCGTAGGTATTCAAAAAGCCTTCCCGCAGCCATAATCGCTAACTTTTTTCCCTCCAATCCAAAACCCTGCAGCGACTTCACACCAAATCCGTTTTTCAATTCATTCTCTGGTTCTTTAAAATAATTATAAGCAAATAAATAAATATTTTTCCCCTTTAAAAGCGGACTCAAAACCACCAAAAGCTCATTATCCAAAATACACTCCGCCGGCCAGATTCGCATCAATTCCTCCTCCAGTTTTTTATAATTTTCCAGCTCCGTCACTCGAAATTCACCGGTGGTAACATCGGCATAAGCTAGAGCAAAACAGCTTTTATCGGCTACGATAGCCGCCACAAAATTATTGGCCTTTTGTTCAATAATATTCTCATCAAAAGTCGTCCCGGGCGTCACCACTTTAATCACTTCTCGCTGCACAATTCCTTTACCATCTGGCTCGGTCACCTGATCACAAATCGCCACCTTTTTCCCCGCTCGCGTAAGTTTGCACAGATACCCCTCCACCGCATGATAAGGCACGCCGCACATCGGCGCGTTATTATCCGTACCCTTATTTCTGGCCGTCAAAGTGATCTGTAAAATCTTCGAAGCCTCCAGCGCATCCTCAAAAAACATTTCATAAAAATCCCCCAATCTGTACATCAAAATACAATCCGGATACTGTTCTTTTATCTGCCTATACTGCGCCATCATTGGCGTGAGTTTTGTCATGGATCCCAATTCTATAGAAATTCCTTCTGTTAAGCAAAGTTTAGTAAAATTTTTGTAATATCCCCGCATATCGCCCGTATTCCTTGGCGAGTTGCAACAACATCAATTATATTACCTAATAACAATTCACATGTACAAATTTATCACAAAAATACTCTTGGTTACTACAGTCGCCACGCTCATACCCTTGAGCTCGACTTTCGCCGGTGGCGGCATGCCGGCCACGAATCTTGCCGGTTCGGTTTCTTCCGACAATACAATCCAGCTTCACTGGTCCACCCCTGACAAAAATGACTATAAATACATTTACGATTTCTATCAGGGTTACGCAGTTTTGATGAACAACAAGCCACTTGCCTTGCTTGAATTCTCTAAAAATAATTACTCTTATTACAATCTTTCCGGCCTGAAAAAGGGTGATTATAATTTCGAAGCAGATCTTTATTACTACGATATTAATGGCATTCATTACGTCAATCCCAGCAACACCGTAAGTTTGACTGTTGGCGACACTATTCAGCCAAATCCTCAGCCGCAACCACAGCCACAGCCCGAAGAGCCAAAACATATTAAATTATCCGTAGATCAATCCAATGACAAAGTAACTTTAAATTGGACCTCTTATACCGGCACTTTCGATGGCTATATAATAAAGCTTGCCGAAGTTGCCAAAAAGAAAAAGTACTGGAAGGAATTTCCTCAAAACAATATTTATTACTACCTGTCAAACAACACCACTTCTTTCGATGGCTTAAACGTCATCGCCGGTCATACTTACCAGGCTCAAATATTTCCTTACACAAAAAATGGTAATGGCACCGTAGACTTGATCAAAAAAGGCCAAAGTGAAAAGAAAGTGATCAAACTGGAATCCAGCGAAATCGATCTTCACGCCATCGCCACGGAAGGTAAAATATCCGCTCATTTCACCGCAAGTTCCAACAAACAGGTCGACGGCTACGCTGTCTACGTTGTTTCCGGCAAGCAGGGAGAAACAAGCCTTGATAACGCCAGCCCGATTTACTTAACCAAAGACAAGACAAATTTCACTTCTTATCCTACGAATACCGGCTTCTATACTCTGAAAGTTTACGCCTACAACGAATTACCGGACGGCACCAAAGTTTTCCACCAACCGGGTTCAAACTGGGTAACGGTAGAAATAACTGCAAACTAAAAAGACCACAAAAATACCTCTTTAAAAAGCCCTTTCTCCACACGCGGGGAAGGGGCTTTTGTTGACATTTAGATAAAAACATAGCAAAATAGAGCGCAATTAAATTTTATGGAAAATACACCACAATTGGACGGTAACGGCGAATATGTCGACACAAAAGGTAGAATCTGGACAACATTTATGGGAATGGGCCCAAAACTGGGAATCGATCCCACGACCATCAGCAATAATATGTCACCCGCCGCGGCCGTCCTAGATGGATTAAATACGGTAGGTAGTCCAGCACCTTTACATCTTAAAGAAGAAATAAGGAGAGCCGTTCGTCATTTACTCAACATCCCAAAAAAAAGGGACGTAACAGGCACCGGCATATATACCACAAAAAGCGGCAAACAATATGCCACAGCTCCGGCTGCCGCGAGACATTTTGGATTGCAAGCCGCAAGTACGATTCACAACATCGCCGCAAGAACCAAGGTAGAAATCTTACAGGGCAGGGATGAACAAGGCGTAGTTATTTTATTTTCCCTGGACGATTTGGCTCGCGATCCCACTATCCAAGCACGTCTCAACGGGCAAATCAGAGTGGATAAAAATGGCTATTATACTGATAATGAAGGCATAGTTTGGGCAACAGTAAATGCTTTTTATGATAATTTACCCAAAGAAATTAAAGAAAAAACGGATAAATCAGCGGTTTGGAATCAAGCTAAAAAGTATTGCCAATCCAAAAGTGCAATAGACCGTGGCGGCCGCCCAAACGCGGAAATCTTCCGTATCGATGAATTGGAAACGAAAGCTTTGGCCTTGGCTAAAGAAGATTTCCGGGTCGATAAAAACACCGGATATTATTCCGAAAAAGACGAACAAGGAAACGAAATTATGCGTTGGGCCACAAAAAACGTCTGGCTCGATTTATTGAAAGTCACCAGATTTGCTCTGAAAAAAGGTTTGGAAAAGACTTTCAGAAATTGGGATAAAGTACTGCGCCGCAGAGGATTAAGTCAGAACGGCAAGCCGGATTGGCTCTATAGTGAAAAGATCATAAAAGAAATTCTTGCCTATATTTTTGAAGCAAAAATCCAGTTTGAAAACGGTACTTACGTGCAGGAAATTA
>JACRIB010000101.1 GCA_016235895.1 Candidatus Peregrinibacteria bacterium
CCCACAAACGGCAAATGTTCTTACCCAAACTGCAATTCTCCATATGAGGTACTCCATCACACCGACCGCTACAGTGAAAGCAAAAACCACAATTCCATCATCCCTCTCTGCAAAATTCACCATGAATTTGCCCACAACAATCTGATACAAAATGAGCGACAAAACCAGGATCAATGGCAGTTATCGCTCGTGAAAATGGAGGATCAGCACGTGGATCAAAATGTTGATCAAGATACGAAACGGCTAGTAAAGACCGAAATCTCACAGGCTGACATTCTTTACAGGAAATACAGGGGACCAACAGGATAGACGGCCAAAGGTAAACAAAGAACAACTGTATTCCACCCTTTAATAAACCCCCGGAATGAATTTGTATTCCGCCTCTTTCTTATATTCCACATATTCCGGATTCGAGTACGACATGAAATTATCTTCTCTTTCCGACCTGATCCAGTAGAGGAAAAAATACATGGAAATAACCAGCCATTCCGTGCCCGTCGTCAGTCCGGCAATTTCCGTCACGAAAAACATCTGCACTTCCAGCGTATAACTGGGGTGTCTCACCACGCTGTAAAATCCGGACTTTCTCACGCCTTTGTCCGCCATCAGCCCAAACATCAGACCCAAATTCCAGATCGTGATCATGTAAAAAACATTCAACCACACTCCCAAAAAGAACATCAGACTTTGCAGCGGACCATCTGTAATGATCGGATCAACACCGGTAAAAGAAGGGATCATTTGCCAGATAATCACGCCAAAAAGCGGATAACAAAAGCCATTCGTCAGCCACCCCACGACGCTAAAATCCAAATTTCTGGCATATTTTTTCCACAAAATACTGATCACGGAATGGCCATAGCCGATCAAGCAACCCACAACGGTCAAAGACCAAACGCCAAATTTGATAAACTCGAAAGCCGCCTCCCGTGATGGCGCCGGCCAGCCGATTTGCCGCATTGCCGCCAGATCACCTTTCAAAAAGCGCAGCAAAATCGAAGCAAAAGCGTAGACTATAATCATATACAAGACCCAAATAAAAATTCCACGTTTGAGAGAATTATTTTTTCCGTCCAAAGGTTTTTTATAAGAAATTAAATGCCAAAAAGCCAAAATGGGGGATTTGTGTTTTCCAAACAGATAATAGAAATAAGCCAACGCCCCCAGGCTATACAGATAGGGGACAAAGCCACTGATCACCGCCTCACCATTCACATAAACGCCAAGCACTTTTTGCATCACAAAAAATATCAGCCTCATCGGCATATTGCTCATGAACCAAATAAAAGGAATAGCCACGAGCATATTGATCACCCAAAAGAGCAATTTTCGCGGCAACTTGATACGGTTTTTCAACCACGCCGTCAGCAGAATCACGGGCGACTTTTTTGTGGCAACAAAAACCATAAAATAGATAAAAAACACGCCAAAAATCAGCAATAATTCCACTCTGTACATTGTCTGACTCTGAAAATAGGTTGCCTGAGTTGCAATGGTATAATTTTCGGCCACCAGATTATCCAATTTCAAATTTTTTAAAAAATCGGTGGAACTCAAAAACGCGCGCTGTTTTTCCACCGCGCTGACATCCGCGTTGCCAAGCCGGTTTTTATTCTCAAAAATGTTAAAGGAATCACCAACTTCCACTCCCTGATCCGAGCCCACTGTCAAAAAAAACCTGCCATCCGGAGCCACACTCACTCTGCTCTGCACGCCTATCGGCCAGGCCATTTGCTTGGGATCGAAAGAAATAACCGCTTCATTATCGGTCTTTGATTGCAAATAAGCTACGCCCAATTTTGCTTTCCAGTCATAATGAAAGCGATAGATATTTAGTGCGGCTTCTTCAGGTATCGTCGAGACATCTCCGGCAATTTTTACATGCGTTTCATCAATAGTTTGAATCAAATCAAAATGCTTGGTGAACTGTCCGTGCAGCGGCGCCAAAACAGCCAGCAAAAAAGTCCCGATTATGCCAATTTCATAAGCTATGAGACAAATTTTGTTTAAAAAACGCATACGATAAATGTGATTTTTAGGGCAATCTTTGCACGGTGGTAATTTTCCGCGGATTAGGTGCGATTATATTGCCATTCAAATCTCTGACATCTTTAATCAAAATGGAATAACGCTCCTCATTTTGCTTGGTCATCCCCAATATTTTCAAGATCACCTTCTTCCCTGTTTGTTCCACGCTCCAGATTTTGACGGAATCTTTCTGCTCGGGAACTTTTTCATTAGAATCTTCAATGGAGAAATTATCAATCGTCACCGGCGCGACATCTTCATTGAAAAAAATCGAAACGAAATTAAGCGAATCCAGGCTCTGATCTATCACAAAGGGCGGCTTCATATCTCTGACAAAATCTAAATTAAGACTCAAATCTTGCTCTGGCATGCCCTTATATATTGCAAAATTTTCTCTGGCCTGGAAGCTATCGGATTTCACCTGATAATCACCGGGAAATTGAATTGTTACGGTGTATAAGTCATTTTTAGCTCCGGACTGTTTGGGAATCAGTAAGCTGTAATGACCATTTTTAATCAAATTTGATGGCAATTCATAAGTGAAAGAAAAGGACTTTTCTTCACCGGGATTCATTTTCAACATTCCCCCAAAAACATGAAGGGACTTGTTATTTTCTTCCCGCAACGATTCCGGATTTTGCATGTCCGCCACCTTAATTGCGGCATTTTTAGGAACATATAAGCGGAAATACCCCTCATATAAGCCATTTATAGGAACGGTCTCCGCCCCAAAATTTTTTACCTTTACGGTCACTTTTGCTTTCAAAGCATAATCTTCCGTCCCCGGCTTCCCTTCCACGATCAAATTATAATCCACATTTCTCGTCAAATAGCGATCGCTTTTCATCCCGCCTAGATTAGCTTCATTTAAGGCCAAAAAATCCCCCTCGGTTTCATCCGGCCATTTTCCCGACCAGCCATGATTTACGGCAATATTTTCCAGAGTCTGATCTTTAAAATACATCTGAATATCTTTTTTCTTCATGCTTTCCAGGACCGTCGCCAACGCCTCTTTCAAAAGTAGCGGATTTAAGGCCATTTTTCTTATCAATTCCTTACTGAAATTTTTCAAAATATTTTTGCGCTTACTTAAATCCTGTATATCGTGCTTGTCAATATTGTTAACGGTATATTCCAGATTTGTAAAAAGAGAATCCTTGTCAAAAACAACCCCGTCAACCTCGATGGGCCCCGTCGTGACCAGCAAGTCCTCCAGAAAAGAATAATTCACCGCGATCACGCCATCGATATTTTTATTTTGATTTTCCAATTTCAGCATGTATTCAACGCTTTTGGCCGAATCGGGAAAATTCGGCGCGAAATTCGCGTCTCGAAAAGTATATGGAATCTTGCGGTTATTTTTACTTAGAAACTTATCCAGCGGATAAGGCGGGGTGATCTCCACACGATCGCTCGAATATGTGTAAACATCGCTGATATCCAGACCGGAAAAAATGCCATAATTGAAATTTGCGAAGCCGAAAGCGGTGATAAAGCCTCCGGCCGGCCGTATCTCGTTATTATTTTGAAAAACAATCAGATAGTTTTTTTCTTCATTTGGTAAACCGGCCAGCCTGAAATATTGCGGCAGAAAAACCCGTAGCTCTCCCATCGCGTAAACCACCCAGATCAAAATCACCACCGCCGCCAACACCAATACTTTAAGCAAAAAAAGAATTATTTCCCGCAGTCTCTTAAATATTTTATGCTTCCGCGTTGTCATGAATTTTACATTTACTTCACCACGAATCCCACAATTCTGCCGGGCACATAAATTTCTTTTATTAACTGACCCTGGGTCAAATACCTTAGCACATTTTCGTTTATTCTGGCGAGCTTAATGGCTTCTTCTTGCGTAGCATTTTTGTTGATCTCAATTTCACCGCGCACTTTTCCATTCACTTGCACGCCGATTTTTACCGTATCATCCACCACTAATTTTGGATCGAATTTTGGCCAGCCCGCGTCAAAAATACTATTTTTTGAGCCAAGCATTTTCCAGCATTCCTCAGCCAAATGTGGCGCCAAAGGCGCAATCAATTGTGCGGCGATTTTTTTACTCACCTTATCCAGCCCGTTTTTCAAACCGAAATTGGTAAATTCCATCAAAGCCGCCACCGCGGTATTGAAATGAAATTTTTCTATATCTTCGCTCACCTTTTTGATCAATTTATTGAGCATTTTTGCTAAAGCGGCTTTATCGGCGACTTTTTCTTCTTTGTTGCTTACCATCGTATAAAATCTCTCCACAAATCTGGCGATTCCGGTAATGCCCTTATCGCTCCAGTCGCCGCCATCCGTAAATGGCCCCATAAACATCAAGTACATCCTGAAAACGTCACTGCCGTATTTGGCCACGAATTCATCCGGACTCACCACGTTACCCTTCGATTTGCTCATCTTGGCACCATTTTTCGTAATCAACCCCTGATGCACCAAGCGTTTAAAAGGCTCAGCTTTCGGATCGTTCATCAAAACTTTGTGAATGAAACGCGCGTACAAAAGATGCATGCAAGCATGTTCCGGTCCACCAATGTACATATCCACCGGCAGCCATTTTTTGATCAAGTTCATGTCGAAAGCTTGCTTCTTGTCCTTCGCGCTCAAGTACCGCAGAAAATACCAGCTGGAACAAACGAAGGTATCCATGGTGTCCACCTCACGCGTCGCTTTGCCTTTACATTTGGGACATTTTGTCTTAACAAACGAAGCCACCGAAGCCAGCGGCGCCTTACCTTTTGGCTTATAATCAACATTTTTTATCGGCAACACCACCGGCAAATCTTTTTCCGGCACCGGCACCTCGCCACACTTGGCACAAATAACAATCGGAATTGGCGCGCCCCAATAGCGCTGTCGTGAAATCAACCAGTCGCGTAATTTGTAATTCACCACACGTTTGCCCCGGTTTTTTTTCTCCAAATGATCCATGATCTTTTCCTTCGCCACATGAATGTCCATTTCGTTCAAAAAATCACTGTTAATCATTTTACCCCTTTCTTCCTGCACTTGTTCGGCTTTTGTTATTGGGGAAGTGTCGCCATCGACACCAACCACTACGCGAATTATTTCCAGTTTTTTTTCTTTGGCAAATTCAAAATCGCGCAAGTCATGCCCGGGCACGCCAACTACGCAACCCGTACCCACATGCGCCAACACAAAATCACTGACAAATATTGGCATTTTCTTTCCGGTCAGATGATTGATCGCATAAAGTCCCGTAGAAACACCCGTTTTTTTACGACCCTCTGCGATTCTTTCAATATCCGATTTTTTATTTGCCGCCTTGATATAGGCCTTAATTTCCTCTTTATTTTTGAAAGCTGAAAAATTTTCTTTCACAAAAGCGCTTTCTGGAGCGACTACGACAAAGGTAGCGCCAAAGTTCGTATCCGGTCTTGTTGTATAAACGGTAATTTTAGAATCTAAACTTTCCACTTTATAAGATATGTCTATGCCTTGGCTCCTGCCGATCCAATTTTCCTGCATCAACAAGGTCTTTTCCGGCCACTCCAATTTGTCATGACAAAGTAGGGCTTCGGCATATTTGCGAATATCAAAAAACCATTGGGTCAGGTCTTTTTTGGTAACCTCGGTGCCGCAGCGCTCGCAATTTCCATCTTGCACCTGTTCATTCGCCAACACCGTCTTGCAGCTTGGACACCAATTCACCGGCGCCTTTTTCTTGTAGGCCAAGTTTTTTTTATACAATTGCAAAAACACCCATTGCGACCATTTGTAATAATCCGGCCTCGAAGTCACTACTGTTTTTTCCCAGTCATACATTGTGCCGATGCCGCCGAGCTGCTTGATCATGTATTTAATATTTTTCTCGGTACTTTTCTGCGGCGCCACGCCCGTCTTGATCGCGTAATTCTCCGCCGGTAAGCCAAAACTGTCGAAACCCATCGGTTCAAAGACATTATATCCGCGCATTCTGATATACCTTCCCCAGCTGTCCGCCGGACCGTAATTATACCAATGCCCCACATGCAGCTTATCGCCGGAAGGATAGGGGAACATCACTAGATTATAGTATTTTGGCTTCTTGCCTGCCAAATTTACTTTATACAATTTCGAAACCGCCCACTTTTTCTGCCATTTCTGTTCGGTGACATGGGCTTTATAGGATGGAGGCATAAAAACCGTTAATATTTAACGGTGCGAATTCTACTCGCAGCGCATGATCTAATCAAGGTCTCGCCTGTAACGGTTTTCACGGAAAAGACTCGCAAAATGAAACTTACAAAAAGTCTCACCGGCGTCAACCGCCCGCCCTGCGCCTACCTGGTGAAACTTTTTCCCGCTACATCCGTGCTGCCCATAAACGCCAAATCATCGCTCAAACAAATGGCAAATGTTCCTACCCTAATTGCAATTCTCCCTACGCAGTCCTGCATCATAAGGATCGCTACAGTGAGAGCAAAAAGCATGATTCCGTCATCCCGCTCTGCAAAATTCATCACGAACCTGCCTGCCGGCAGGCAGGTTTGCCCACAACAATCTGATACAAACCGAAATTTCCCAAGCTGATCTTCTTTGCAGAAAATACCGGTCCTAATCAGCCCGGTGTCCATCGCCACAGTCAATTTCGCAATAGTCAGCAGTGCCGAAGGCGCTCGAAAAAATACGCAAAATTCTCGACTCCAACCCTACTCCGCCTTATAACTCAACCTGACCAGCAATTTGCTGCCCTGTTCACCCATATCTTTAATCTTCGGATACAAATTTTCCATCAAGCTCTTCGTCGGGTCTTCTTCGCCCCCACCATTATTGTTCTTGATGTCTTCCACCTTATTTGTAATATCTTTAACCGAGAAATTGATACTATTCACCTTACCTTCGCGATCCTGAACACTCTGGGCGTTCAAAATGAACATTTTTTCATTCGCGCCATCAATTTTGAATCTGATTGGCCCGATTGCTTCAATATTTTGGGCTTTTTGGGCCAGTTTACCGACAGTTGCCGCAAAATCGGGAAAATCCACCTTATTTATATAGTCATAAAGCGATTTTTTGACTATTTGAGCGCAATTTTTGTTCAAAATACGGCAAAAATCCGCACTCGCTTCGGTAATATTGCCGCTTACACCAGTAGAAAAAGTCACTTTATCAACACCATCAGATCCGGCTTCCAGCACGTCAGCCCCGCCTTTCACATCGCCCCCAAGGAAGAAAATCATGGTGGTAAGCGAAACAGCAAATAGCGCCACGGCGGAAATTGCTATTTTTTTGTTCTGTGAGAAATTTAGCATTATTTTTGTTTAACTTGCTATTTGTTTGAATATATTATATAATATTTAAGGTGATATGTCAAACAAATAGCCCAAACAAAAATGGAAAATTCTAATGTCGATTCTCTGATCCTGCTGCCGATTTTAAAGCAAATACCGCTCTTTTCCGCTCTGGACGAAAACACCCATAAGGAGATAATTCAACACATCATTTTGATGTATTATCCTGCCAATTATCAGCTTTTTAAGGAGGGAGATGAAGGCGACGCCCTCTATATCGTGAAAAAAGGCCAAATTTCCATCTATCACGAAGCCAAAGAGGCCGGCGAATTACCCAAAAAAGTGGCCGAAATCAATGAGAAAGGTTTTTTTGGCGAAATGGCTCTGGTTTCAGATCAGCCTCGCAACGCCTCCGCCAAAACCATCATTGAATCTGAAGTCTTTATTTTGAGCAAAACCGACTTTAAAAAGCTTCTGGAAACCAATACCACTCTGGCCGAACAGATCAGCGCGACCATGATCGATCGTCTCAAAAAAAATGACCAAACCAAATAATGATTCTAGGGTACCTGATTTTTGCACATCTGCTCGGAGATTTCATTTTTCAGCCTAATCGACTGGTTCTTTGGAAGATCAAAAGCAAATGTGGCATTTTGACGCATGTAATTGTCCATTTTATCCTGAATTTATTGATCCTTTCACCTTTTATCTGGAATGGCCATTATTGGGTAATAGCGGCCGCTTTCCTGATCTGTTTCGCGCATTTTTGGATTGATGAAATAAAAATCAGTTATGACCTCAAGCACGACAAAAAAGTGATCCCGTTTTTAATCGATCAATTAATGCATCTTTTGACCATCCTGCTGGTCTATTTTTTCATTCAAAA
>JACRIB010000103.1 GCA_016235895.1 Candidatus Peregrinibacteria bacterium
GGCTATCGCATCGGATTTGTGGCGGGTGACGCGCAAATTGTGAAAATTTTTAAACTTTTGAAAACGAATATTGATTCGGGCACGCCAAACATCATTCAAGAAGCGGCAATTAAAGCACTGGAAAATGACGAGCATGTGGCGCAGATGCGAAAATTATATTTGGAAAAAGCGGAAATTTTGGTGAAGGGCCTACGAGCGGCAGGACTCGAATCAGCTCTGCCACAAGCCACTTTTTACGTCTGGCAAAAAGCGCCGAAAGGTATGAGCGACGTAGAATTTGCTAAAAAATTATTGGAGCCGGAGATCGGAATCGTGGTGACGCCGGGAAGTTTGATTTCTGACGAATGTGACGTGGTCGGCGCTGATGGAAGAATCAAAAAAGTAAATCCCGGAGCGGGATATGTGAGATTTGCGCTGATGCCAAGTGTTAAGGAAATTAAAGAAGCCGTGAAAAAACTGAAAAAGTTCAAAGAATAAAAATTTGCAAAAATAAGATCCGGAGCATAGATTGGAATAGTCTTTAATTTTTTATCATGATTTTTACAAATAATATTTCGCCTATTTTGTTTTCTGTCGGTGGATTGCAGGTTCATTGGTATGGGCTGTTTTTTGCCCTAGGAATTGTTTTTGCCTATGTTTTTTTAATGAAGGCTTTCCGGAAACATGGCTATCCGGTGGAGCATGTGGACAGTTTGGCGATTTATTTATTTTTGGGACTTTTGATTGGCGCGAGACTTGGTGAAGTGTTTTTTTATGAACCGGCGTATTATTTTGCTCATCCTGTTGATATTTTGAAAGTCTGGAATGGTGGATTGGCAAGCCATGGAGCGACAATTGGGCTGTTTGTGGCTTATTTTATTTGGTTAAAAGTTCATAAAATTAAATTCACAAAATATGCGGATTTACTGGTGATCCCGATTCCCGTGACGGCGGCGTGCGTGAGAATCGGAAATTTTTTTAATTCGGAAATTATTGGCAAACCTACGGATGGTGGGTGGGGCGTGGTTTTCAAAAAACTGGGCGAAACTTTTCCGCGCCACCCTTCGCAGCTGTATGAAGCTGTTTTGTTGCTGGGAACTTTTGCAGTTTTATTTTGGTTGTATAAAAAATATTTTGGCAGAGTAAAGCCTTTGTTTTTTCTCTTTCTGTTTTTCTTGCTGTATTTCGGCGGCAGATTTTTACTGGAATATTTCAAAGATTTGCACGGACCATTGCCGACGGGATTTCCGCTGTCGATGGGGCAGGTATTGAGTGCGGTGCCCGTAGTGGTGGCAGTGGCCTGGTTTGCCTGGTTTTACAGGAAAAAAGCTTAGGGAGCCTCTGAAAAACGCGCACTACCGCGTCAACTTCGTTGCTTATTTCTCGCCGTAACAGATTGTACGGCTACGTCATAAGCTCCTCGCTTCCTTAAATTACATCGTTTTTCAGGGGTTCCCTAGACCCACCAGCTTTTAATTTTTTTATTGATGAATGAGTCGAGGCCCCAGAAGGCGCCGGCGCGTTCATGAATAAATACCGCAAAAACAAGAATATAAATGAAGTGGTCATCCACTAAAATTCCGTTTTCCACATAGGGAAATTCCAGGCTCGGAAAATAAAAAAGCGCCAGCAGCAAGATTCCGAAATAAGAGGCCAGACGCGTGAGGGTGCCAAAAATCAAACCGAGCCCGATCAGTGTTTCTCCCCACGGTACGAGAAAATTAACCCAGCTTATATTTGCGGCGGACCCAAACCAGCCGTAAAAAGACTGGAAGGTTTTTGCGTGAGTTAAAAATCCCGTGGCGTCCCAATTCGGATTCAGCAATTTTTCCAAACCGGCGTAAAAAAAGAGCCAGCCCAGCGCGATTCTCAGTAAAAAGAGGGCTATATTTTTACCGGTGATGTGTTTTTTTTGCATATTTTTTAAAGATTATTAAACCGAAAATAAATAACAAAGCGGAAGTGGTCGCGGAAATCATGCAGTACTGACAAATGGCTTTGATTACAAATAATTGCAGGTAAACAAACCACGCTGAGGCGGCGAAACCGACGCAGGTGAGCGAGGCGATATATTTTAACAGACCGTGTTTTTTACTATCAAAATAAAAAAGCGTGGCGAGTAAAACCGTGAGATAATAAAACATGCCGCCCAGCGCAACCGGTATACCAAAAACCACCGAATATGGACTGGTGGTGACCTGTTCGCAACCGCTAAAAACATTACAGCGAAGTGTCAGCCCCGTGTAGTGCGCGACCGTCAGATAACTGGCGTCCAGAAAGCCCAGAAAGCTGACTATTATCAAGCTCCAGATGAGCCATTTAGGCAGATTTGCCGATGGCATTGACGGCGTCGCGGATGAGTTTTCGGAAATCGTCATTATCTTTGGGGTTAAGTTGTGTACCGTTTAGGAAAAAAGACGGAGTGGAATTTACGCCGGCGGCATCACCACTTTTCACGTCTTCTTCAACCAAATCTTTTACTTTGCCGGAATCCAAATCTTTGTTGAATTGATCGACGTTAAGTCCTATTTGTTTGGCATAGTCGGCAAAAGTGGCCTTCACAACATCCGGAGGCTGAGGCGACCAGGTAGCTTGATTGCCAAACATAATATCGTGCATTTCCCAGAATTTTCCTTGCAAACCGGCGGCTTCAGCGGCTTGCGTGGCGATTTGCGAATTTTTGTGAATCTGTCTTAGCGGATAATGGCGATAAACAAAGCGCATGTGGGTACCGAACTCGCTCAAAAGACTTTGCACTTCCGGTTCCCAGGCGCGGCAAGCCGGACATTGCAGGTCGCTATATTCCACCAATGTAACTCTGGCGTCTTTGGTTCCTCTGATCCACTCGTCCGCTTTTACCGGCGTGGATAATTTGCCGGGGGTAACATCGGGAGTTTTACTTAAAAACATAATGGCGACAAAGCTGCCGATTATCACGATTGTAACGAGAAACCAAAGAGCGAAACGTTTTATATCTTGATTGTCGGACATGAATTTAGGGGGTTATGGATTTTGAAGTTGAAGATTTTGTTGGCATCGCGGGATTTTTTGTTGTTTGCAATTGTTCAACTTGAATTTGGCCGATGATATCTTTGACGAAATCGCCGACTATCGGCACGAAACTGATTTTTGTGAGCAGGTAAATTAGCAGGGCGACGAGCACGCTGGCGCCGAGAACGGTGCCGAGGCCGACCATCAAGCCTTTCATGAAAGAATAGAACATAAACTTGATCGGATGCGAAAAAACCTGCATGAAGTCCATATTTTTGAGGCGGGAAATTTCTTTGGTGAGCTCTTTTACTTCTTGGGCGAGAATAGTTTCGGCGCGGGTATTTGAATGAGAGTTTTCGTTGGTCATGGAAGTATTATACAATCGAAGCATGAAAATTACCACAAAAACGGGGGACGGCGGTGAAACTGGCCTTTTTGGGGGGCGGCGAGTGCGCAAGGACGCGGATTTTATTTGCTTGGTGGGTGAATTGGATGAACTGCAGGCGGTGGTGGGGTGGTGTGGGGTGGAGGCGAGGGGAGATTTGCGTAAAATTTTGGACAGAATAGTTGACGACATTTACCGCATGATGTCTGTGGTCGGTTTTGAATTTAAATGTCCCGGAAATATTCAGCCGATTGATGAGAGCGATGTGAAATTTTTGGAGGGCGAAATCGAGGCGAGACAGGAGGTGGTGGAAAATTTGAATAAATTTATCAGACCGGGCACGACGGAAATGGTGGCGCGTTTGCATATCGCGCGTACGGTTTGCAGAAGGGTGGAACGAGGGCTGGTGGAGGTGATGGGAAATGGTGAGCTAAAAATTGCAGCTGAAAATATTTTCAAATACCTGAACAGGCTTTCGGACCTGCTGTTTATTTTGGCGTATGAGAGAGAAACGGCTGGTTGACGAATTGCCTGTTTGTGGCTACTGTTGAGCCGAAACTTA
>JACRIB010000102.1 GCA_016235895.1 Candidatus Peregrinibacteria bacterium
CAAAGCCAGTGCTCCATCCGTATCCACACCGGAATTCTTTCTGGCAAGACTTTGAATTTTCTTTTTTACTGAAGCAATATTTTTTTCTACAAATTTAGTGCCTTTGGAAATATCCTTCACCGCCTGCAAACTTCCCACTAACTGCCAAACGTCACCCAAGCTCTCGAAAAACTCCTGGAATTCGGAATCTGCGTCCTCGCTAAAACTTCTGGCATCCTGAGAAGCTTTGCTGGCAAGAGCCTGTGCCGCATCCAGAGCAGCGCTAGCCTTTGCTACAAGAGCGCCTCCATCAATTCCACTCTTGGCAAAACTTGCCTCGGCTTGTGCCAATTTTTTAGTTAATTTCTTGATTTCACCGGTAATCTGTTTCTCCATTCTGACATAATCATTAACCCTCATCAGACTATTTGAAGATTGACGAACGGTATCCATGGCACTATTAAGCTCGTCACGAGCGTTATTAATGGTATCAATATCCGTTGCGGCTTGAACTTCTGCTTTAATGGCATCAACTTTTGCCATAGCCTCGGTTATATCCTGTGGAACCGTCCATCCTGTAGGCAATTTTTTAAGAGAACTCTGAATTCTTTTCAAATCCTGAGTATATCCCCTATCATTGAGGAACTGTTTCTTCTGACGTTCCAATTCTTTAGGATCAATATTCTGGCCATCACCCATGCCTCCGTTGTCAAAACCCTGACCGCCTTGGCCGCCTTGGTTGTATCCACCCGGACCACCCTGACCGCCTTGGTTAAATCCACCCGGACCGCCTTGGCCGCCTTGGTTGTATCCACCCGGACCACCTTGGCCACCTTGGTTAAATCCACCTTGACCACCTTGGCCTCCTTGGTTAAATCCACCCTGACCACCTTGGCCTCCTTGGTTAAATCCACCCTGACCACCTTGGCCTGGTTGAACCTGAACTTGAGAACCCGTGTTACCTGAAACACCGGTAGGACTGGAAACATCAACATGCCCTAAAGCTGGCACGGCGAACACAATCGCTACCGCAGAACCGGCACCGATTAGAAAATACTTGAAACTTGGAACATTTTTCATTTTGTTTTTGTTTTTAAGAAATAATTTAATTATATTATACAATATGATTTCGTGCTTGTAAATAGGCAAATTCTTTAAAAATCGCTAAACTCCAGACCAAAATACTATGACAAATAAAATCCACCCAACCAGCCCGCTGACCATTATCATCTTCTTTGCGGTTATAGCGATACTTATGGGAGCATCTTTATCAACCGTCTCTTCACCGGAACCCGTAAAAAAAGTAGCTGAAACTAAAATCACACCACCTCCACCGGCAAAACCTCCTCACGCCGCCAAAGACAAATTCTACGCTCCAATCCTGATGTATCATCATATCAGCACAACCATGTCAGCCGGCCCCTACGTCATACGCCCGGAAATTTTTGAGAAACAAATGGCCTGGCTGAAGGATAATAAGTATCACGTCATCACCTATGCTCAATTTTATGGTGCCCTGACAACAAAAACAGACCTCCCCGACAAATCGGTCGTCCTCACTTTTGACGACAATGATAAAGACCAGTACATCAATGCCCTGCCAATTTTGAAAAAATACGGCTACAGCGGAATTTTTTACATTCCCACGGCCTACGTAAATGTGAGGGGTGGCGTAATGACCTGGGACATGCTGAAAGATCTGGTGAAAAACAACATGGAAATCGGCGCTCATTCATCCACTCATCCCGATCTGCGCGTTATTCCAAAAAAGCAGCTTTATGATGAAGAACTCACCGGCAGCAAAGAAGCTTTACAGAAAAATCTGGGCATTGAGATAAAATTTTTCGCCTACCCGGGCGGCGCTCATTCAAAATCAATAGAACAAGCCGTAAAAGACACCGGCTTCCTATCCGCCGTCACTACTTTTTACACTCCCGACCACACCTACGACGAAGATCCTTACAAGATTTCACGCATCTATGTGAGCAATAGTATGGACGAATTCGCCGATTTCATTGTTGGGAAGAATCTGTACAAATCGCACTAAGTCTTCGCTTAAGTTCAAAATCGGTAACTCAACACGTTGCAACCGGTTACGTCCAAAAAACTTTCCCCAAACCGCGTTTTATTCTACAATTAGTGCGCTATATGCATCAATTCAGGAACAAAACGTACCGTTGACGGTAACCGAAAGGCCCCGTGAACACCATCCCCCTCACACTTTTTTCAAAAACTCCGTTCTCAAGACGATCGCGCTTCCACCAAGTTTACAATCAACCTCTTCGGCATTACCGGTTAAACGAATGCCGGTTACCTTCGTCCCACGCTTAAAAGTCGTGGAAGAACCACGCAAAGTCAGGTCTTTGATCAACACGACACTATCGCCATCTTTTAATTCCGTACCATTGCTGTCCTTCACCACCATAGGCGCATCCTCACCTGCAGCATCGTTCTTCATACCATGCTTGCCATCAGCGCAATCGCATTCTTCCAAAAGCTCGTAATGATTCGGGCAGCTTTCTGTCTGGCAAACACCGGCTTCATCGGAAACGCCTCCGCACCCACCTTTGCAAATATAATGTGTCATGAAAAAAATTTAACAAATACTGGACGAACAGACAGCGAAAACATACTATAATCACATGGCACAAGTAAAGATTGATCCATCCTGGGAAAAAGTAATCGGTGAAGAATTTGGCAAAGAATATTTTGAAAAACTGGTGGAATTCGTCAAAAAGGAATTCGCCGGCCGCACAATTTATCCCGAAGGTAAAAACATTTTCCGCGCTTTTGAATTATGCCCTTTTGAAGATGTAAAAGTGGTTATTCTTGGGCAAGATCCGTACCACGGACCCAAACAGGCCAATGGACTCTGCTTCTCGGTAAATGACGGCATCCCATTGCCACCATCTTTGCAAAATATCTACAAAGAAATCGAAACAGACCTGGGCGGCAAAATGTCAACCAAAGGAAATCTTGATAATTGGGCCAGACAAGGAGTCTTGCTCTTAAATGCCACTCTCACCGTGCGCGCCAACACGGCCGGCTCGCACCAACACAAAGGCTGGGAAGAATTTACCGACGCCGTAATCAAAGCAATTTCCGACAAAAAAGAACACATTGTTTTTCTCCTTTGGGGTAGATACGCCCAAGAAAAAGGAAAAATCATCGACCGCGCCAAACACCATGTTTTGACCGCCGCACACCCATCGCCTTTCTCAGTCCACAGCGGATTTTTCGGCTGCAAACATTTCAGCAAAACCAATGAATATTTGAAATCCATCGGCGAGAAATCAATCGACTGGACGGCGTTATAAAAAAATCTCAAAAAATTTTAGAATTATTTTAAGAAAATTTTAAGTTGATGTGTCATAACTGGCATATCAACTTTTTAATTTTCAAAATTATGACCAAAAAAAATCTCTACCTGCTAACAATAATTACATTTTTATTGCTAATTTTTCTGTACTCAAATTTCCACAAAAAATCCTCTTCAAAAATTAATTATGATTATTCGATAAAAACCGAGGAAGGCAAACCAATCACCGTCGCCCGCGTCATCGACGGAGACACTATAGAATTAATTAACGAGGAACGACTGCGCTATATTGGCATTGATACACCGGAAGAGGTCAACCCCCGCAAACCGGTGCAGTGCTACGCCAAAGAAGCCGCCACAAAAAATCAGCAACTGGTCGAAGGCAAAAAAATCATTTTTTACAAAGACATTTCCGTGCGGGACAAATACGGTCGTTGGCTCGGTTTCGTGTATTTGGAAGATGGCACTTTTGTGAATCTGGAATTGACAAAACAGGGTTTTGCTTTCGCCTATCCTTACGTTCCGGACACTTCAAAAAAACGTGAATTCAAGGAAGCCGAAAAACAAGCCGCCGAAAAAAATCTCGGCCTGTGGAGCCACTGCCAAGTTCACAAAACCTCTTACGGACGTAAACAAACGAATACTATTTAATAATAAGTTTATGAAAATTATAAAAAAATTACAACTAGTCAAACTGTTAATGTTCAGCCTTATTTTTACTGCGGTCAGTGCCAACTCTCCCATTGCCTCACTCACAGCCGAAGCCGCCTATCATTTCAGCAATTTTCGCGCGCATCCTCCAATTCATCAATACGGCGGCATCAGCACCACACCAAAAGGCCTCTCGCCAGCACAAATCAAAAAAATCTACAACTTGCCAAAAAATGGCGGACAAGGCACCGTAGCCATTATCGGAGCTTACGACAGCAAAACTATTGAAAAAGATTTGAATATTTTTTCCAAACAATTCAGCCTGCCCAAATGTACAACAGCTAACAATTGTTTTGAAAAACACCTAATGGAAAACAACACAAAAAGCAACAGCGGCTGGTCACTAGAAACGTCGCTCGACGTGGAATGGGCTCACGCCATCGCTCCACAAGCAAAAATCCTGCTTGTGGAAGCCAAAACACCAAGTGGTGTAAATTTATTAAAAGCCATCGATTACACGCGCGCCCGCCCTGACGTGGTAGCAATTTCCATGAGCTGGGGCGGAGACGAATTTCCCGAAGAAACCACTCTCGACTCGCATTTCACCAGTGATTATGACATCACTTTTTTCGCATCCTCCGGGGATAACGGCACAGGCGCCAGCTGGCCGGCAGCCTCTCCGAATGTCGTGGCGGTAGGCGGCACAACAATCACTCTTGATCAAAATAAAAATTTCAAAAGCGAAACCGCCTGGACCGGCAGTGGCGGTGGGGTGAGCGCCTACGAAAAAGAACCGACTTATCAAGCCAATTACAATATTACCCACAATAAAAAAATGCGGGGCATTCCGGATGTCTCATATGACGCCGATCCGGCATCCGGCTTCGCGGTTTACAGAAACAAAGGCTGGTATGTCATCGGCGGCACCAGTGCCGGCGCGCCGCAATGGGCAGCAATAAAATCACTCAGCCTCTCCGCCGACAACAGCAAATTTTACGCTGCCAAAGCTTCCACCAAAGCGTCCGCCTATTTCCGCGACATCCGCAGCGGCTCCAACGGCGTCTGTAAATATTTTTGCGACGCCAGAAAGCACTACGACTACGTCACCGGCCTCGGCAGCCCATTAACCAGTGTTTTTAAATAAAAAATCACAATTAAATTGTACAAAACAATACAAATACATTATAACCACACAAACTAACTCCTAAAATATCATCTTTATGCCAATCCCCACTTCCGAATTTCCTCAGCGTCTCAGTCGGGGCAATTATGCAATTGCTTTCGTCTATATGATCGCCAGCTTCATCGTTGTCATGATGGCAATAGTATTCATTGGACAAGCCTTTGGGGCAAAATTCGACTTTAAATCAGGAGAACAAGGTCCTAATATCATCGCAATGATAACTATGGAAATGTTTTTCCTGGTTTACGGCATTTTCTTCTGGCTTTCAGTTCGCAGAATGCACGACACCGGCAGAACCGGACTCCTATGTATTGCCCCCTATTAATACCGGCATTTCAAGCCTTACCATTTCTTTATCTACTTCTTTGGAAAGGGGATGAAGGAACAAACGAATATGGACCACAACCGGAATCAAAATTACAAAATCCATTTTCCATGCTAGCTCTCGGCAAGTTAAACAAAAAAGAATGGCAAAACTTAATAATAATAGTGATTATCATTCTAGGGTTTTCGGGATATATGTACTATGAAGGTCAAAAATATTGGCAGCAAAAAAATCAAGTTACAAGCGGCATTGAAGATTCTTGGACCGAATTTACCTCGGATAAAGGGAATTTTAAAATTTTACTACCTCAAACAACTCCAAACATTAAAGACAATAGTGACAACAATAAATCGAGCCAAACCTATACTGCCCTCGGCAAAAATGGTGGTAATGATAACTACAACGAAAACGACTTCAACAAATTCATTAATTCCTTTGAATTTCTAAAACCGTAAAACCTATAACCCTTAATCCCTCGCATGCCGCTTTCTCTCATTCTCGTCGAGGTACTTTTTGCGCAGACGAATGCTCTTTGGCGTGATTTCGACGTACTCATCATCCTTGATGTACTCAATCGCTTTTTCCAAAGTCATGTCCAATGGCGGAATCAGAGTCAAAGCCTCATCCGCGCCGGACGCGCGCATGTTGGTCAACTTTTTATTTTTCAAAGCATTCACCACCAAATCCGTGCCCTGATTGTGTTCACCGATAATCATGCCGGCATAAATTTCCGTCGCCGGCTTCACAAACAAGGCCCCGCGTTCCTGCAATTTCCAAAGGGAATAAGCCATAGTTGAGCCCTGCTCACCGGAAATCATCGAGCCCACGCTGCGCTTGGAAATCGTACCTTTGTAAGGCCCGAAACGTTCAAACGAATGATACAAAATTCCTTCGCCGCGCGTCATAATCATGAACATCGAACGGAAACCAAGCAATCCACGTGTCGGAATTTCAAATTCCATAAAAGTAGTACCATTTTCAGATTTCATATTCTTCAATTCGCCTTTGCGCGAAGACAAAATCTCAATCACTTTTCCCGCCATATCGTCCGGCACATTGATCACGGCCATTTCCATCGGCTCCTCCTTCACTCCATCCACAGTTCTCATCAAAACTTCCGGCTGCGAAATCTGCAACTCAAAGCCCTCGCGGCGCATCGATTCAATCAAAACGGCAATATGCATTTCACCGCGACCGGAAACCTTAATCGCATCACTATTTGGAACATCCTCAATCTTCAAGCCCACATTCGTCTCCAATTCCCGATTCAAACGATCGCGAATATGTCTGCCGGTTACAAATTTGCCTTCTCTACCGGCAAACGGTGAATCATTGACCATAAATTCAATCGCCAAAGCCGGCGGATCAATCTTTATCGCCGGCAAAGGCTCGGCTTTCTCATCAGTTGTAATCGTCTCCCCCACATAGATATCTGGCATTCCGGCCAAAGCCACGATGTCCCCGGCCATCACCTCTTCCGCTTCCACCCTCTGCACACCTCTAAAACTAAATACTTTTGATAGTCTCTCCTGTCTCCTTTCACCTTTGGAATTAATTACCGTCACCATTTTATTCGCCCCAATTTTACCTTCGTTTACTCTACCAATAGCCAACCTGCCGATAAAATTATCGTAAGCCAGAGTAACCGGCTGCATCCTAAAAGGTTTTTCCGTATCGGCATCAGCTTTTTTCACGTTTTCCAAAATAAAATCCAGCAAAGGAGTGATGTCCTTTTTTTCGTCATTCAAATGTCTGATCGCCACGGAATCCCTGGCAATCGTGTAAATATAGGGGAAATCGAGCTGTTCCTGCGTCGCCCCAAGCTTTGAGAATAAATCAAAAGTAAGGTCTAGCACCTCATCCGGACGTGCCATCGGCTTATCAATTTTGTTAATAACCACCAGCACTTTCAAACCCAATTCCAAAGATTTCCGCAATACAAATTTCGTTTGAGGCATGGGCCCTTCAAAGGCATCAATAAGCAATAAAGTCGCATCCACAGTTCTCAAAATACGTTCCACCTCCGAGCCAAAATCGGCATGGCCCGGAGTGTCCACTATATTAATTTTCGTATCCTTATAAAAAATCGCCGCATTCTTCGCGTAAATCGTAATACCACGCTCCTTTTCCTGATCGTTACTATCCATCATACGCTCCTCCATATGCTGATAAGATTCAAAAATTCCACCCGCTCTTAACAAGGCATCCACCAAAGTGGTTTTTCCATGATCTACGTGCGCAATAATTGCAATGTTTCGAATTTCCATACCCGAAGATTCTATCTGAAAATCTTCATTTAGCAAACCTAAAATTGGGAAGTACGCTAAAAAAAGACCAAATTCGTC
>JACRIB010000022.1 GCA_016235895.1 Candidatus Peregrinibacteria bacterium
CAAAAATGCCGTGTCCGATCTGCTCGGATCATTCATATAAAACGACGCCTGACCGAATTCATTTGTTTCATTCAACTTAATATTCGGTCCCTGTGCCGCCCGCATTTTCAAAATTTGATAAACCTCACTGACATTATTATTCAAACCGATTTTAAAAACATAAACCTTCGCCAAAATTTCTTCTTTGCTGCGAATGTCCGTTTTTGTCACCTCCACATCACTTAAATCACTGATATCGATAGTTTTGAATAATCGCCCGTCCAGCGGCTCGTTTTCCAAATAACCGCCGGTAAATCCGGCGCTCTTGATTTGCTCATCACGCAAATAAACATTTCCGGTCGGCGCGGCGGCGAAATCTGCATCCTCAAAATCTTTCACGTCGGAAGTTTGAGCAGGCGCTTGTCCTGTAGGCGGGGGCGCTTGAATAGCCACAGTTTTTTTACCTAAATTGGTAACATCAACCGGCTGCGCACCATTCACAAAGGCGTTTGGATCCAAAAAATCCGGATTTTTAGAGGTCTCCGGTAAAACTACCGGAACACTGTCAACGCTGGCCCGCGGCACCACTTGATTATCTGCCCCTAAGCGATTTGCCAAATCTCCGGCAGTAGTCCCGGTGTCACTTCCATCACTTCCCAATACGTCCGTCTTTAAACTTTTTTTTGCGTCCAGACTTTTTGGCAAAGTCAGCTTCATGTTATCGCCACTTTGATCGGTAGCCACACCTGACGAACCACCAAGTCCGGAGAGATTACCCTTGGACATCAATTCGGCAAAAACCACCACCACTACAATAGTCAGAATAACGGTAAAAATTGTAAATTTTTTCATGGTTGGAAATGAGTTCCACACAATTTTAGAGTAAAAATCAACAAGCCGCAAATAAAAAATTGACTCTTAAGAGTCAATTCGAAAATAACTTCATTCTAAAACTTTTCAATTATTTCTTCTTCACCTGGGTAAATTCCAATTCCACCGGAGTCTCACGACCGAAGATTGTGATCAAAACTTTCACGCGGCCCTTATCCTCGTCAATCGTGCTGATAATGCCATCATAATTGGCAAAAGGACCATCCAAAACAATCACATTGTCGCCAACCGTAAAATCAATCTTGAATTTAGGCTCGGCCTGACCCATGTGTCTCTTAATAACTTTCCATTCATCCGGAGAAACAGGCACAGGAATAGTGCCGGAACCCACAAATCCCGTCACATTTGGCGTATTTCTCACCACATACCAGCTGTCATCCGTTACAGTCATATCTACCAAAACATATCCCGGAAAAATGCGTTTTTCTTCCGTTACCGGCTGACCTTTCTTGATCACGATTTGCGTCTCTTTCGGCACCACCACGTCAAAAATCAAGTCCTGCATGCCCAAAGATTCAATACGTTGCTGCAAAGCTTCGCGCACGGCATCCTCATAACCAGAATAAGTATGAATGACATACCAATGACGACCTGTGTTTTCCGCTTGTCGGGCCATATTTAGGCTTTGCTAATAATGAGATTAAACAGGTAGCTGAAGCCATAATCCGCCGCGGCCAAAAACACCGCCATCAGAATACAAAAAGCCAAAACAATAACCGTCAATCTGACCGCCTGATTCCTCGTCGGCCAGACGACTTTTGTCAATTCTTCGAAACTTGACCTGATATAGTTGATAATAGCGTTCATTTTGAGAAATTTAGTGTAAATCTAAAAAGCTTGCGCTTCCACCGAGAATATATCACCAAGCCCATTCGCATTGCAAGCTATTTTCTTGAGAAAAATCCTAAAATATGTTAGAATAACAAGATAAATTGAACCATATGCGTAAAATACAAAATGCGAGCGCACGCGAGCGCGAAGGTGAGCGACTCCGACGAAATGTCGGAGGAACGAACCCAAGCCTACAAACAAAGAAAGTAGCCAAGTTCTTATTGGAATTTATATTGGTCATTATTTTAATGAGTATCGCTCTGCATCTTTCCGCGCTTGCCGACACGACGAATCCAGGCTTTTTACCGGTGGATAACAAGACTATTGATGTTTATGGGAAGGGTAGCGTCCCCGGTGCCGCGGAAGGTATTCAGGGCAAAAGCGGCCAGGATATCCTTCAGCAAGCCGTTCTCGGCGGTCTGCAATATGTGAAAATCATCGTCGTTGTTATTAGTATCCTGATGCTGACAATCATGGGTTACACTCTTGTCACCCAGGGTCATAACGAAGAAGAAGTTACCAAGGCCAGAAGGGGAATTATCTTCACCGTAATCGCCTTCGTCATGATCAGTATGGCTCAAGGCATAGCTAAGGTTTTCGATATGTCCAACGGATCAATTTTTGGCGGGCCTCAAGATATTTTGAACCGTGTCCATCTCTTTGATAAACAGTCCGAAATTTTCGTCACTTTCGTGAAATACATCATCGGCAGTTACTGTGTTTTACAGATTGTGCGTCACGGCAGCAGGCTTATTACAGCCGGTGGTAATGAGGAAGAAACCGGCAAACGCAAGAAAGCCATTATGTTTAACGCTGCCGGACTCTTGCTCGTTTATCTGGGAGATATCGCCATAAATAAAGTATTTTACAAAGTCGATAAGACCGTTTACTCCGGCATAACCGGCGTTCACCCTTCAGTTGATGCCAAAGCCGGCATAGAACAAATTGTCGGTATCACCAATTTCATTGTTACTTTTGTGGGTCCGATTGGGGTACTCATGCTGATCGTGGGCGCCATCATGTACGCCACCGCCGGCGGGCAGGACGAACAATTGCAAAAAGCCAAGAGAATTCTTATCGCTTCCGGTATCGGCCTGGTAATAATTTTCGGCGCCTTCGCGATGGTCAGTACGGTTTTGGCCGGAAAACTGAGCGATGCGGGTGCTTTATCACAATAAAATGAAAAATTTTCTTAAAAAACTGGTTCTTTCTCTGATGCTGGTGAATCTGGGCCTCACCATCAATATGGCCGTGACTAATGCCGCGGATAAGCCGACCCCTCCTATTCAGGACCCTACAATAACAGCACCTATCGATTACCTGAAAACCATTGGTGGCCAAACCAAATTGCCGAATTATGTCGACACCGGCATCCATCCCGATGCCGCCGCCGAAACCAAACCGGGCGTGGCCACAATCACCAGCCCGATCTACTACGCTCTGGATTTTTTCCGCTATCTTATAAGCACAATCGCGTTTATTTACGTTATCATTTCCGCCATCAAATTGACTTCAACTTCAAACGAAGAAGAGGCCACAAAAGTTAAAAACGGACTTGTTTTCGGCATCATCGGTTTTGTGTTGATTCAGCTCGCCGACGTAGCTGTAAAAAAGGCTTTCTTCGGCGAACAGGGCGAGGCTTTTCAAGATGTTGCCACAGCCAAGCTTTACGCCGCGGAAACAACTACTCAACTTCGCGGTATCATCGGTTTCTTCGAAATATTCCTTGGCTCCGTCGCCGTACTGGTGTTGGTAATCAGAGGATTCATGCTTATCACCAGCGCCGGTAACGAAGAGGCTATGGGCAAAGCTAAAAAGCATGTCATCTACGCTCTGGCCGGTCTGGTGGTAGTGGGTCTTTCCGAAGTGGTCGTGCGCGGCTTCATTTTTCCGGCCAACGGCACGGCTCTCCCCGACGTGAATCAAGGCAAACATTTGATTGTCAGCATTACCAATTTTCTGGTGGGTTTCGTGGCCATCGGTGCTTTCTTGATGCTTTTTTACGGCGGCTACAGCTATGTGGTTTCCGGCGGCAATGAGGAAACAAAAGAAAAAGTTAAAAAGATAATTTTCGGCGCCGTTATGGCTCTGATCCTGTCAATGGCAGCTTTCGCCGCCATCAATACTCTTGTGAAATTTGATAATCCCGAGAACAATTCGAGCACCACCTCGCCGGTCACTTCACCCGTCAACACACCTTAATATTGCCAGAACAAACTTTACCCCATATAATCTGCTAGAACTATGTCGTTCGTACCTCTAAAAAAAATTCTCAAAAAAATCTTCCTGATTGCATCTTTGACGGTGTTTTTGGGAATTTTTTTTAGCGCCCCTGCCCACGCCTATTCTTTGGGAGATTTTGGTAAAGACTTTTTCAGCGCCGGTAATCAGCAGGGCCTTTCTTTTACCCAGTACTCCGGACAATTGGCTTCCTTGGGGACGGAAGGCTATGATCAATCTCTGGTGGCTTCCACGGATCTCAAAGAATACATCATCAAAGTTGTGAATTTTGCGCTCGGTTTTTTAGGACTCATCGCCGTGCTGATTGTGATTTACGGAGGTGTGCTTTACGTTACCGCCGCCGGTGAAGATGAAAAAGTGGGCAAGGCCAAAAAAGCAATCGGCTATGCCGCTATCGGCTTACTCATCGTCATGGGCTCTTTTGCTTTTGTAAATACCATTATCAAGGGAGGCACCGGCGGAGCCGACCAGACCACCGGAGGAGCTACGGCCATTACCGCCACTCAAGGTTTCAACGCTTCCGCCGAACAAGTACGCTCTCTCGCGGTTCAAATTTACAACGGCTACACTTTTCTGTCAGAAAGTACCAATGAATTGCAAAATATAAAAAATGACGCCGAAAAAGAATCTCTAAAACCCGGAAATTTACCAAGCAAAAATGCAATTCTTACTTTTCTCGGCAGTGTCGGCGGCAAACTGAACAACATGAAATCCAAAGTGCCGTCATTTTCCGTTACCGAATCCAAAATTAATGAAATTTTACGAGACCTGGATAAAGACATTGATGTGATCAACAAAACGGGAGATGCCAGATTTTTGAAAATTACCGATGCGGAAAAAGGTACCGTGGAATATTGTAATGTTGAGGAAGCCAGAACATTCTGGCAGGGAGCTACCGGCGCTTCCGACGGGGACATTTGTCACAACAAAAATTATGACAAATTTTATTCCAGTGGTCTGTTTGAAGCTTGG
>JACRIB010000104.1 GCA_016235895.1 Candidatus Peregrinibacteria bacterium
AGAAAAAGTCAACGCCCGCACCACTTCCGCCGACACTCAAGGCGCTAAAATTTTCGACCTACAAACCAAAATCGCCGCTCGCAGAAAAGCCAAAGAGCTTATCGATAAAAAACGTGGCGAGAGATTGAAGGCGGCATAGTAATCTGCTACAATTCTCACGATGTTCATAAGCCTTTTCCTCCTCATTCTCGTTCTGGCAATTACCGTTTTTCTAACAATTTCTTTTTACGTCACGATTTTTGGCGGTGGACCTTTTGTGCCTACACCAATGGCTTCTGTCCATCGAGTTTTGGAGGTCGCGGAAATTAAAAAAGGCCAAAAAGTTTATGATATCGGGGCCGGAGACGGACGTTTCGTGCACTTCGCGGCCAAAGATTATGGTGCCGACGCCACCGGTTATGAAATGGACCCTTCGGTCTATTTTATCGCCAAAATGCGCCAATGGTTTTGGCACTGGCAAGGCAAAATTATTCGTTCAAATTTCCAAAAATACAGCTTAGCCGACGCCGACGTGGTTGTATGCTATATGATGCCGGAGACGCTCGCCAAATTCCAAAAACAATTCGATGCGCAACTAAAAAAAGGCGCCAAAGTTGTCTCGTATGCCTTTCACGTCGGCAGTTGGAAGCCAACAAAACACATTCCAAAAGATGGCAAAATTTCCCAAATTTTTATTTACCAAAAAAAATAGCTATGCTGTTTTTTTGCCGAGGCTTAAGGCCGAGGCTAACATTTGCGAAGCAAATAACCATCAAATACCATGTCCCTAAAAGACCAACTCCAAAAAGACCTTATCGAAGCCATGAAAAGCAAAAACGAAGCCGGCGTGGGAGCTATCCGTATGCTAAAAACTGCCATCATGAAATTCGAAACTGCCGGCGAAGCCAAAAAAGCCACCGACGAAGAAGTGCTGCAAATGATCGGCAAAGAAATAAAACAACGCAAAGATTCCATCGAACAATTTGAAAAAGGCAATCGCCCAGACCTCGCCATCAAAGAAAAAGCCGAGTTGGCTTTCTTGGAAAAATACATGCCCGCACAAATGTCCGAAGACGAGATCAAAGCCATCATCAAGGAAGGCATCGCCGCCACCGGTGCCAGTTCCAAAGCCGACATGGGCCGCGTCATGGGCGCCATCATGCCAAAAGTAAAAGGCAAAGCCGACGGCGGATTGGTAAACAAACTGGTACAGGCCGCGCTGCCTTAGGCCTCCCGCCAATGACAAAACCCATTCTGTGTCGCGCCCGCAATCGTTGCAATCGCTCCAGAATCAAAGCCACAGCAGCCTCCAACAACTCGCAGGCTCATATTATTCATGGTCATTCTAACCAATTGCGCCGCCGTCGTGTGATGATCGCGCACAGTCACCGCGCCATCAACTTCTTCCAAAGTTGAAGGATCGGCATCGGAAGCATTGGGGTAAGCCATAATTAAGCGATCTCTTTTTCCGTTGGCATGACCAATCGCTGCTTCCGCTCCGGCAAGCGGACAACAATTCACGGAATAACCCAAAGGATAATTTCCGGTAGTGTTATCAATATGTCTTAACACATCCGCCAACTTATCTCCTGTCTTCAAATTTCCCTCGACATCTACCCAAAAACTGGGAATGACCGGTACGCCCATTTTTTTCGCTGCCAAAACAGCTCCCAGGGCTTCTCTACCGGTAGAAATAGTTTCAAAAACCACGGCGTCGATAGGATTTTGCTTCCTTAATTCTCGCACCACGGCCAATTGTTGTTCATGAAAATCCCGCGCTTCAAAAGAATCACTCGGCGCCTCTGCAAGATTATAGCAACCCCTATTATCCACCCCATAAGGACCAAGTGGAACAACCAAATTTTTACCATCCACCCCATCTAAAGCTTCCAGAATTATCCGAACCTGAGTTTCCACAACTTCCCTATATAATTGAGGCTCACCGTAGCGCAAAAGCGCTCTTGCCCCAAAAGTATTAGTGGTTGCCACATCCGCATATCGCAGATACCGCCTGGCCAAATCCAAAGTAGCTTCTCGATAAATCCCACCCCGGGTTATATTTGTAGAATTTTGCAAATCCTTCACGCCAATCCTATCCCCCAACGCTTGCAATTCGCTTCCGTAGGGCCCAAACAAAGTTTTCACTCCCGTTTCCAACAATCTGCTCATATTTTTTGAAATTTAAATAATAAAAAAACTCCGCCTTCTTAGCGGAGTGAGTGTTTAAAGTAAGTTTACATGGAACACATCAGCCTCCGCATTGAACGCATCATTTGCATCTGCATCAATCCTCCCAATTGTGGCTGAAATTTATTCATCGGCTGAATTCTAATGCTAAAAAGAAAAAAGTCAAACCGTCATTTACGGTTTTTTCGCAAAATCCACCAAACCACCAAAAAATAATAAATTCCCGCCCACCAAAAATTGAACCAATCAACTTGCAAAGAAGCAAATGGCACAGCGGCAAAAAACTGCACCAATAAGACCATCAAAGCCATTATCAAATAGCCGAGGAAACCAAAAAATCCGCCCAGAAAATTCCAGAAAAAACTAAAAAAAACCGCAAAAAATCCAAAAAACATCGCCGTCGGCACAAAAGGTAAAACTAAAATATTGGCCAAAGGCGCGATCAAACTTAAGCGTCCAAAATTCAATAAAATAATCGGCAAAGCTAAAATTTGAGCGGAAATTGTCATGGTCAATGATTCTCTCATGCCAAAAAATTGCGGCACTTTTACGAAAAAATTTTTAATCAAAGGTGACACGTAAACCAATCCGCAAGTTGCCAAAAAAGAAAGCTGAAAACCGACGTCATTCAACAAAATCAAAGGGTTAAAAAGATTCATCAAAAATCCCGCCAGAAAAAGGCTAACGCTCACGAAATAATTTCTACCGCACCACAGAGCCAAAAGTCCCACCATACCCATGATAGCGGCCCGCACCACCGAGGCGCTCGCCCCCACTAAAATCACAAAAATAAAAATGATCACAGCCGCGACAATAATTTTTCTCTTTCTGCCCAAAAAGCCAAAAATTGCGCTGACGACGGTAATGAGCATCGTGATATTATAGCCGGAAATCGCCACGATATGACTAAGGCCGGTAGTATTAAATTGCTGAGTCAGTTCGTCACTGATCCCTCGCCGACTACCCAAAATCAGTCCCGCCATAAAACCGGCATAAGGCTCGTCATAAAGCTGCGAAATTTTATGTTCAAAAATACTTCTGAAATGAAAAAGCCAATAAAATCCGCGTGAAAAAAAATCCTCGACTTGAGCAATTTTCTCAATTTTAGCTCTATAAATAACGGCATAAATTCCATAGCGGCCTAAATATTTGCCATAGTCAAAATTATTTATGATACCAGGCTTTTCCAGCTTGCCGGAAACCAAAAAACAATCTCCATATTCATAAACCGGTGTACGCGGACCGGAAATCAAAACTCTGCCATTCACTTCCGATTTCTCCTCACCAATCTCTACTTCCACCGCCCCAACGGTATATTTCACCTTATCCGTTCTCACGTCCACCTGATCCACCACGCAACCGCGCAAAACCACTTTGCCTGAAAAATTACTTACATCTTTTTCACTTATCAAATTGGCAAAATACAATCTTATAAATGCTAAAAAAACGCCGCAAAAAATTATCAAAAAAATCTTCCAATCAACGAATAAAAATCGTTTAATGAAAATAGCCATCAATAATAAAATAAAACCTAATTTATCAAAATTTCCCGCGAAAAATAAATCTGCCAGCAAAACACCCAGTAAGAAAGCAATGAAAAACACCACCAAAATCTCTGATCTGTCGATTTTATCCATACCCTCAACACTAGCAAACAAACTTAAAATTTTCTTAAAATAATTCTAAAAAAATACTGCAATAAAACGGCCCGATTTAACGTATATGTCAATTGCTAAAAGAGTTTAGCGGCCTTACTATGTCGAAAATGCAAACATCGATAACAAAATCAGTTACCAAAGCCATTCTCGCGGCAATTTTGGCAAGTATTTTTCAACTAACCGCCTTTGCCGGCGGCTTTTCCGACGTATCAGCGAACACCCCAAATCAGGAAGCTATCCTCTATTTTCAGCAACAAGGCATAATTAATGGCTACCAGGATGGCACTTTCAAACCAAAAAAATCCGTAAGCCGCGCCGAATTTTTAAAAATAATCATCGAAGGTTCGCATATTCAACTGGATAATAGCGACCTCACCCCATTCACAGACATAAATTATAAATCTTGGTACGCCCCCTACGTTCAAAAAGCCTATTCCTCGGGTTGGATAAACGGCTATCAGGATGACACTTTCAAGCCGGATCAAACCATCAGCAAAGTTGAAGCGCTGAAAGTTTTAGCCAAAGCTCAAAACTGGGTAACAACAGACATCAACACAACCTTCTTAAAAACCGTCTTCAAGGACGTAAGCACCAAAGCCTGGTACGCTCCCTATCTCTCCTACGCAAAACAACATCAGTACCTGGATGAAAAAGGAACCAGATTTGCGCCAAATGCCGCCATGAACCGCGGCAATATAAGCGGAATCATCTACCGCACCCTGGAAATAAAACCGGCCTCAAATCCAATCACAAACACATCAAACAATACCACGACAAATCCAACAACAAGTGAAAAAGAACCTCCGCCAAAAGTCGCACCAGCACCGGAAATATCGCTTGTTGACAACACGGACACCCCCGAAAGCACCGGCATAAACTCAAACGATTTTGCCACAATGGATAAAAATTCCTTTGAAAAAGTCGACCTGGACGAAGATCTGCCAAATATTTTCTATAAAAATGAAGTTTTCGTAATTAGCGGCTCGATAACAAGCGGCACATACGAAAGCGCCACCGTAATATTGGCAAACGAAAACGATAGCAAAGACAAATACTTCATCGGTAAAATAAGCAACAACCATTTCGATATTCCGGTTAATTTCAAAACTTCCGGAAATTTCAAATTGGGCTTATTGCCCGGAGAAAGCGGTCAAAGCAAAGCTTACATCATCCATGTAAACGACAATTTACCACAATCTTCAAACACCATTGCCAACGATCTAAGTCCTCAGGACTCACAAATAAATTATGCCAACGACCAGGACACAGTAAATTTCAGCAGCATTCCGCAAACCATAAAAAAACTTTCCTTTAACCAAAACGGCAAAAAAGTAAGCTACATTTCCAGGCAAGATAAAAACAATATTCCAATTTCTTACAACGATTTTGCCGGCTTCAATACCGGAACAGTAAATTACGAAGTAGACATAGCCAAATTAAGCTCCGGCAAACCATTAAACATAAATTCACCTTTTGTAAAAGGCACCAGTGAAACTTTCACCGCTGTAGAACACAGTTTCGACGAAAACAACGACAAGGAAATCAGCGCCACGATGCCGGACAAAATAAATTCATCAAGCACCATCAGTTTTACCGGCACGGCAAAAACCGATCTGAAACTTTCCGCTCTCGTTATCAAACCGGACGGCAACGTGGACAAATTTGATCTCGGCACGGACGGTCCAACTTCGACTTATTTCACGCAGAAAATCATTCCACAAAACAACCACTTTACCTTTACTTACACGCCTCAAACCACGGGGCGCTACATTATCGAGGTCAACAACAAGAACAGCGAACCTTCAATCAATCACCCGATTTATGTTGGAGACGTTTACCCCCTGATTCCGGACTTTTTTGACCTCAACGAAAGAGAATTTTTTAAAAGTACCTTCGATTTGACGGCCGAAAGAAACAAATTATTGGATCTCATAAATAAAAGTCGCAGCGAAGCGGGACTAAATACCATCGTTCTGGACGATTCGCTAAACACTCTGGCCCAAAATCATTCCGAGGACATGAAGACAAATAATTATTTCGGTCACTATGACTTAAACAATCAAACGCCCGAGGATCGCCGCATCAAATTGGGCATTACTACTTCTGTCGGAGAAAATCTTGCCAAGGACACTTCCACGGAATTTGTTCATTACGGACTGATGCGCAGCGCCTCACACAGAGAAAACATTTTAACCAAAGATTGGACCAGAGTTGGCCTCGGGATCGCCCTGGATAAGGAAGAATTGACCGTCACCGAAGAATTCTCCACTACTCCGTTGACTTCAAACGATCTAAATAATTTCAAAACTCAATTACTACAGGATATCAATCAAAAACGACAAGAAAAAAGTGTTGCCGCGATTACGGAATTTTCCAATCTCAACAATGCCGCGCAACAAATGAACACAAGTTCCGTCAACGGTCAAAAAATAGATAATTCTTCATTTGGCAAAGCCCTGAGCGATAATAGTTTTTTCAAGGAAGCGCAGCTATTCGGACGCAATAGCAACACTCTAAATGCCACTCGCGATTCCTTATTGAATGAAGAAACCGCCCTGCTTGAAAGCAAATGGCAGCTTATCGGTTTGGATGTGCAAATGAATAAAAACGGAACAAAATATACAATTGTAATTTTGGGCGCCGCGAATTAAACTGAAACAAAACCATATTTCAAAATGAATTTCAAAATAAAGAAGATCAGCAAGACTAAAGAAAAAACACCACAAGAGAACAAAATAGAAGCACCCAACATCAAAACCCTCGGCAAAAAATTCAAAATCAGCTTTAGTTTGACAAGCTCTCTTTTGATAATTCTTGTACTGGTAATTGCTATCGTTAAGGCCACATCCAGCATAGACTTCAAAGTTTTTCTAAAAGCTGCGGGAGGCAAACTGGAAAAAGACGCTTATGGCCACACCAATTTTCTCATCCTGGGAACCGGCAACAAAAATCACGAAGGTGCTGATTTAACAGATACAATCATTGTCGCCAGCCTCGACGACACGGATAAATTGGTAACAATGGTTTCCCTTCCTCGAGATTTTTTCATCAAAGACACTCAATTCGGCTACCAAAAAATAAATCAAATCTATTACACCGGAAAAAAGAAATTCAACAACAGCGCCAAGGGTCTCGAAGCAATGAAAAACGAAGTGGAAAAACTGACCGGCATTCCGATTCATTATTGGATCAAAATTGATTTCGACGGTTTTAAGGATTTGGTAGACGCGCTTGGAGGGGTAGATATTGATGTTAAAAAATCAATCTACGATCCTTTTTATCCGCGCGGAGAAAGCACAGGCTACGAAATTTTCAGCCTGCCGGCAGGAAAACAACATTTGGACGGCGATACCGCGCTCAAATTTGCACGCAGCCGCAAAACCACTTCCGATTTTGATCGTGCCGACCGCCAACAACAACTAATCAACGCCATTAAAGAAAAAGCTCTGCAGACTCAAACACTAATCAACCAAGCCAAAATCGCCAACATTTTAGACACTTTAAAAGCCAATATCGAAACCAACATCAGCGCCGAAGAAATACTAACGCTCGGATCAATGGCTCCGGATTACAGTTCGGATAAAATTGAACACCGTTTAGTTCACAACGACCCCAGCCGCTGCGGTGGATTTCTTTACAATCCGCCGGAAGTGCTATACTACGGCATGTACGTTCTAATACCTGCCGACAAAAACAATATGATTTTCAAATATCTGGATTTAAGCTTTAACTGGCCACAAGTCGGCATGGAAAAAAGTAAAATCGAAGTTTTAAACGGCACCAAACGCGGAGGCGCCGCGGCGGAAACCAAACAAATTCTTCGCCGTTTCTGTTTCGACATAGCAAAATTTGGCAATACCGCCAACAAAAAATTCGAACAAACCACCTATTACTACCAACCAACTCGTCCCAGACCAAAAGCTTTGGATTTTCTGGAAAAATTAATTCCGGGCAAAGAAAACACTAATATTCCCGATGAATACACCAAAGCAGGCTATCCTCAAAATATAGACATCATCCTGGAAATGGGCTCCGACTACACCGGCTCTCCAAATTACATCGAAGATCCATTTTATGGCTTACCGGCTTACGTACCAAGCAAACCAGCTAGCGCCACAACAACTCCCTCTACAACAGGAGCTAAATCCACATCCGCAAAAACACCAACTCCTCCAATTTCAAATAAACCATCAACCAAATCCAAATGATGAAATTAAACCAATTTATCGCCAAAAACACACCACTTTCCCGCCGTCAGGCCGATATCGCCATCCGAGACCGTCGCGTCACCGTGAAAAACAAAATCATCACCAATATGGCGCTGAAAATCAACGAAAATAAAGACAAAATTCGCCTGGATAAAAAGCCCGTTCTAAACAAAGATATCAAGACCTATTTAATTTTAAACAAGCCAAAAGGTTACCTTTCCAGCATTCACAAAGATGATGCTAAGGCTCCACGCCGCCGAACGATTTTAAAACTAATTCCTCCGCGCAAACACTTGAAACTCATGGATCGCCTCGACACCGGCACAGAAGGTCTATTGATCTTAAGCAATGATGGCAAATTCATTAACCGACACCATGATCGCAACAACAGCCTGGAAAAAGAATATTTGGCTACGGTAAAAGGCAAAATAGCCCAAAAAGAAATTGGTAAATTGAAAAAAATGTCCAAAACCATCAACGTTCTCAAGACCAATACCCGGGAAACTCTGCTTACACTGACAATTAACGAGGTCCGCAACAAGCAAATTCAAAAATTGTTTGATTCAATTCGTCATCCTGTGAAATACTTGCAAAGAATCCGCGTAGGGAAGATAAAACTGGGCAATTTGAAAAGAGGAAAATATCGTTTATTAACTAAAGAAGAATTGGATGCTTAACAGTTTTCTAAGCCTATACATCGCCGGTATTCTCGGCCTGAACATCGCGCCATCCAGCCTGCCAAGCCTCCCCAAAGAAACAGACGCGGCTATGCTTGCCAGTGCCAATCTTTCCGATAGCCAAGGGCAAACCAGTATTCCAGTCAAAGACTCCATTCATATTTCTCCGATAATTGGCGCTCGCGGCAGCATCGCCCTGGATCTAAATAGCGACAGTATTTTATACGAAAAAAATCCCGATGAAAGATTGAAAATTGCCAGTATCACCAAACTTATGACACTTTTGATTGTGCTGGAAGAAAACAAATTGGACGACATCGTAAAAGTCAGTGCCAATGCCACCTCTACACCGGGTTCTACCATGTTCTTAAAAACCGGCGAAAAAATCAGCGTGGAAAATCTGATTTACGGAGCACTCATAAATTCCGCCAACGACGCTTCTGTCGCGCTCGCGGAATACAATGCCGGCAGCACCTCCGCTTTTGTTGTTAAAATGAACAACAAAGCCAAGGATATTGGCTTAACCAACACGCATTTCTCCAACCCTGTCGGGCTTGATGATTCCGATAATTATTCTTCAGCGAGAGACATCGCTCATCTCGGAAAATTTCTTTACCACAACAATTTGATTAAAAAAATTGCCAAAATAAAGAGCACCGAAGTGCGTTCGGTGTCCGGCAATTACACCCACAAACTCGAATCAACCAATAAATTGCTCGACAGCTATCTCAAAATAAATGGCTTAAAAACAGGCACCACCGATGATGCCGGCCGCTGCCTAATAGCCATCGCTGAAAACGACAGAGGCGAAGAAATAGTTACCGTGGTACTAAACAGCGGTGATCGCTTTAGAGAATCAAAAATTCTCATCGATTGGGTATTTAGAGCTTTTACTTGGCCTAACAAATAATTATGACCACACAACTTGGCGCAATAATCGAAGATTTAACTTTAATTGTCGGCAGCGGAACACTGGCCTTCCTGATCTTTATGGTATTAACACCATGGTTTCATCGCCAATTGATCAAATTTCGCATCGGCAAACAACTAAGAGAAAACGCTTTAAGCGGAGAAAAATCCACAATTTTCAATCAGCTCCACGCCAAAAAAATCGGCACTCCAACTATGGGCGGCCTGTTAATCTGGGGAACAATCCTGCTGGTCGTAATAATTTCCTTCGCCCTACAAAAAATCGGCATTTTTCACCAATCCTTATTCAACAGAAAAGAAACCTGGATCGTACTTTTTACTCTGGTTGCCTGCGGAATTCTCGGCGCCGTTGACGATTACATTAACGTGCGCGGTATCGGCAAGCATCGAGGCCTTAGCGCCAAATTAAAATTCTTTTGGCAACTGGTTTTCGGCTTGGCCGGAGGCTGGTGGTTTTACAGTAAACTTGGCTTCAACTCAATCAAAATGCCCATCCCCGGAGCCCAGGAAATATATTTGGGAATTTGGTATATTCCGGTTTTTGTTTTCATAATCATAGCCACCGCCAACGCCGTAAATTTCACCGATGGTCTGGACGGACTGGCCACCGGGCTTTTAATTCTCGCTTTTGGCAGCTTCGGCATCCTCGCCTACGCCAAAGGCCTGCTCATTCTTTCCGCACTCTGCGCGGTCATTGCCGGCGCAAATTTGGCCTTCCTTTGGTTCAACGTCCCACCGGCAAAATTTTATATGGGCGACACCGGCTCGCTCGCCATGGGCGCCACTCTCGGGATCATCGCCATGCTAACCGACCAAGCCCTTATTCTACCAATCATCGGTTTCATGTTTGTCATCGAAGCTCTCTCCGTAGTCATCCAGCTCACTTCCAAAAAATTCTTCAAACGCAAAGTATTCAAAATCGCCCCTATTCACCACCACTTCGAACAAAGCGGCTGGCAAGAATGGACCATCGTCATGCGCTTCTGGATCATCGGCGGCATCATGGCCGCTTTCGGCACCATTCTGGGCTTACTGAACATCCTGTAAAAGCGGCGGCAACGGCTTACCATCTCTAAGCTGTACCCCATAAGGACCATCCACAACTTTAGCAGGATCAACTTTATCAACAGTTTTCTCTTTTGCTTCCACTTGAACCGGTTCCACAACTTTCTGTACCTCATCAACTTTTCTCTGTGGAACAACGTCAATCGCCTTGAGCAAATCATTATTATCCGCAACTTTCAAAGAAACTTGATCCTTCAGGTCAGACTGAGCGGTAGATAAATTATCAACCATTTTCACCACTCCATTCATATCCTGTTTATATTCATCGACAACTTTAGTGGCCAATGCCAAATTACCGGAAGCTTTAACATCTTCCGCAACAGCCAATTTATCCGCAGCCTGATCAACTTTTAACTTAACCTTATCGGCATCATTATTAGCACCAACCAATTGCGCGTCATCCAAAATCTTTTTTGCTTGATAGCCAGGTGTATCCGGAACAGCCACGGCCAAATCCTTCTTTTGCAATAAAACCTTAGCATCCACATAAGCTTTCAACTCCTTGGCATAAACCTGATCGGTACGAGCAATTTCGTCAATTAAGCCATAAAAATCCTTAATTTTATCACCAAAAACCTGCATTGTCGCCTGCGCCTCGGCCTTCTCGGCATCCGTAATATTTTTATCACTCAACTTAACTTGAGCCTTGATAAAACCTCTTTCCGCAATATCCAATTCCAATTTTTTCTTATTAACATCATCAAAAGTCAAAAGTAGCGCTACGTTAAGAGAATTGTCCGATCCAAGCACTTTTTTCTTGGCATCAAGCAATCTTTGCTCAACCTGAGAAAGATAAACTTGATCATTCTTTAAATTATCCTTAACCCAATCAGTGCTTTTCTCTTTTTTATCCAAATGCTTGATATCACTTGAACCCTTATCCACGACCATTTTTTCACCCGTCAAAACCTGCTTTGTTTTACCATCGGTTTTAATGGAAACAGCATGATTAAAAACACCCACTTCCACTTTACCGCCATTGAGATCCACCACAAAAGCCGCTTTTTTAGCCTCGGTGGAAACATTTTTTGCCTTCACTACAAAAGAAGCATTTGATTCAACCAGATTCAAAACCCTGGACCAGATTTTTCCGGCAATTAAAGAAATTTCAACATGCGTATCAACGGGACTGTCCGACGCTTTGGAAAGCTTGTTGATTTTAAGCTCGGTGTTATGATCCAATCTGCTAACGCTATTGTCAAAATAACGAATTACCACCAAACCATCGACCCCGGTAACTAACGCGTCATTTTCCATCAAAGGCATGCCCGTTTTCAATTTCACCGTAGCGCTTCCACGCTTAACGGAGACAGTACCGCTAAAAGAATCCAGCATGGTAAAAGTACCGGCCTGCACAATATTTGTGGTCGCTGTCATATAAGAAAACATGCCAAAAGCCAAAACCAGCAATAAAACGGCGCTTACTGTTTTTCTCATTAAACTAAAATAGCTCGATAGAAAAAACCTCCTCTGAGGCATCTCTTCGATTTTCAACATCAAATTTTCTTTCACTTCAACCCTCTGGACCAAAGACATTCTAACCTTCTCGGCCAAGAGCCTGATTGCTCCAATCAAAGAAAAAACCGAAACATCCACGCGCACATGCGGAGTAATCCTCACCTTGGCCATCAAACGCTGCTTCATAGCTTCTCTTCTTTCGACAGATAAGACAGGCCTGTCACCGGCTTCTATACGCGCAATTAGTTCGTCCAGTTCTGATTTTATGTTTATTGGCTCCATCCGTTTTGTAGAACGTTAAAAAATGGCTGGTGTTACAGCAAGTTAATAATTTATACCCATTTCTTCCAGCTCCTTGCGCAAAGCTTTCAGAGCTCGAAATTGCAAAATTCTCAAACTTCCCTCGCTTTTACCCAAAATTTCCGCGATTTCACTGTTGGAAAGTTCATTGATAAATTTATGTAAAATAATCTCGCGATATTGTTTTTTCACCTTCACTAAGGCCTTTTTCAAAACCAGATTATCAAAGCTGCTTTGCGCGGACCTTATCGGATTATGCTGACGACTTTGATCCGGCAAATCCGAACTTAATTCATCAAAAATTTTATCCTTGTAAGCACGATAGTGGTCAACCACCAGATTATGAGCAATTCTGAAAAGCCAAGCCGAAAAAGATTTTTTCTGCGGTTTGTACTGACGAATATTTTCCCAGACTTTTAGGAAAACCGTCTCTACAATGTCTTCCACATCGGCTCCCTGCACTCGATAGTAAACATAGCGATAAATTTGATCGACAAAAATATCATAAATCTTGGCAAAAGCCTCTTGATCACCTTTTTGGGCAAGATGAACAAATTTTTCTATTTCCAAATTTTGATTCTGTGATTGATCCACAATTATTTATTTTAACTGAACTGCGAAGCAGTCAAATATATACAAAAATTTTGATTTATCAAAATACATTATCCCATTATTTTAAAGCATTGCTACATCTTTGCACTTCGCCCTTGCTGCCAATGAAAATCGGCGTTCGTTGTTCCAGATTTTCTAATTTTTTTTCTAAAATGCGGATCTTCCCATCGCTGGCAGCGCCACCCGCCTGTTCCATTATAAGACTCATCGGCGCACATTCAAAAAGCAAACGCAATTTTCCATTTGGCTCATCTTTGTAACCGGGGTAAGCGAAAACACCCTTGCCTTTGAGCAAAATATGATTGATATCAGGCACCATACCGCCGGAATAACGGAGGGTATACTGTTCTTTGATCCAATAATTTACCAAATCCAAATAAGCCAAATTACTCGCACACGCCCGCAAATTTCCCGGCGCAAAATATTTGCTTGCTCCGCTCGAAGCATCGGAGCCCTCGCCGACCTGAATTTTATCTTTCATCAAAATAAATTCACCCTTCAAGTTGAGCATAAACTGGGCTACACCTTTCTTCACAGTCAAAAAAATCGTGGTCCTTGGTCCATAAACCGCAATCAGCGCCGCCACTTGGTCATCGCCTTTCACGCCAATAAAAGTTTTTTTCTTGTAAATGCCAATAATCGTCCCCACCGAAAAATTCACATCCACTAAAGACGAACCATCGAGCGGATCGAAAGCTAGAGCGTACTCACCTCCCCCAATTTTTTCTTCATCCGGCAGCTCTTCCGATGCCACCAGCCCAACCTGCGAATTTTTTTTCAACTCCTCAATCAAAATCGTATTGGAAAACACATCCATCGCCACCTGTTCCTCGCCATATGAATTGGTCGTGCCAATTTTGCCGGTATCGGCAGTACGCACCGCCAGAGAAATTTTCCTCACAGACTCAGTCAGACTGCCAAAAACCCCAATCAGCTCGTCGCCAGCCCCCGCTCCCTCCAGATAACTTTGTAAATTTTGCATATTGCTTATTAATACGCTGAAATTCTACAGAAGTTTCAGTAAAAGTTAAAGAAAATTGCTTCTTCCCTTACGCCGCAAACCACCTGATCAAATCCATCACGCGCGACACATAACCCCACTCGTTGTCATACCAGGCCACCACCTGCACGAAGCCGCCAGGCAGTACTTTTGTATTTGGTAAATCTACGATTGATGAACGCGTATCACCCTTGAAATCAATGGAAACAAGCGGCTCATTTGAAGTTCCTAAAATACCGGAAAGCTCATGTTCTTCATGTTTTTTGAACATTTTATTTAACTGCTCAACTGTCACATCCTTTCCTAATTTCGCCACCAAATAAATACAGGACACCGTCGGCAACGGCACACGGAAAGCCATGCCGTCCACCTTACCGGCCAGATCGGGAATCACGCGGCTGATAGCCTTCATCGCACCCGTCGTCGTCGGAATTATCGACTCAGTCGTCGCCCGCGCGCGACGAAAATCTTCGGGATTGGAATTATCCAATAAATTTTGCGTGTAAGTAAAAGCGTGCACCGTGTTCACAAAAGCCTTTTCGACTTTAAATTCTTTATGCAAAACTTTTAAGACCGGCGCAAGGCAATTCGTAGTACAGGAAGCGTTGGAAACGACTTTGTATTTATCCAAATCCACTTCTTCATCATTTACGCCCATCACAATATTTGGAATCGCTAGGTCTTTGCAAGGCGCGGTCACAAGCACTTTTTTGGCCCCAGCATCCAAATGTTTCTTCACATCCGCCATCTCCGTAAATTTTCCGGTCGCTTCAATCACGATATCCACCTTGTGTTTTTTCCAATCCACATCTTTCGGATCACGTTTTTGATAAACGGCAATTTTTTTGCCATTTACAACTAGGTCTTGGCCTTTCACCTGGATATCCGCATCGCACTTGCCATAAAGCGAATCATACTTCAAAAGATAGGCATGCGACTCCGCATCTGAACCGCTATTTATAGCCACTAATTCAATGTCGCCGTTATTCACAATCAGACGATGCAGTCCCCTTCCGATGCGTCCGTAACCATTGATGGCAATTTTAATCGGCATAAATCTGGCAAATTATTTTTTAGAACCTTTGTCCAACAATCCCTGAAATTTGTGACTCAATTCCAGCGCTTTTTTATGTTCTCTTTTCCACATATTTCTACCAAAAATGAAACCAAAACAACCGGCATCCAGACAAGCCGCGACATTTTCATCCAATTCTTCATCGCTCACTTTATCGCCTCCACTAAACAAAATAGGCATGCCTTGTGCTGCCGCCACCACGCGCTTTGCGCGCTCCCACTTCTGCGTTCTCGCGTCCATCGACTGCAATTCCTTTTCCACTTTTCTGTAATATTCCGGCACATCTTTGTTTTCAAAATATCCCACAACTTTTGTCTCTACCGGCAAATTTGCCTTGATTACGGAAGCACCCATTTCCACCGCCATGCGCACAGCCGATTCCACCATGTAGCTGGATTCCTTGCCGCCTTTCGCCTCCACCGCCTCACCTCTAGGATAAGCCCAAACCACCAACGGCATACCATAACGATCGCATTCTGCTCTTACCTTAGCCAATTGCGGCAAATCCTCATCCTGCCTTGGCGACCCATAATACATCGTGTAGCCCACCGCCACAGCCCCCATTCTCACCGCATCCTCTACAAAAGCTGTCGGCACACTGAGCGGATTATTCTGCGACGGAATGGAAGTCTTGCCATTTATTTTTAAAAGCAGCGGCACTGCGCCCACCAATTTGCTCCAATATCTTTTTGCCAAACCATAATGAATCGCCACGGCATTATAGCCACCCTCCACTGCTAGTTTGCAGATATAATCGGGATCGGCCGCTGATGCTAAGGCTCCATGCCGGCGGGAGTCGCCGGCTTCGGGATTTGGATCCACGTGACGATTGTCGTGTTCAATAAACTGATCATAAGGAAGAATCATCGTCGTGCCACTCGCCCTCACAATCTGACGCAATCTGGCCAATTCACCCGGAGAATAATAACGGTCCCTAAAAAATCGCATTGGATCAGTCATAAAATTTGAGATAAATGAGTAAACGGCCCTTCTTTATTGCAGATTAGCAAAAAAAAGGCCCCGCGACAAGAAAACCTCATAGACTCATATCGAGCAACGAAAGCCACCATTGTGATTGTGATTGTTGGCATTGTTCTTGTTCACGCCATTATCATTGACATACCACGACAGGCTCGCGAGCTTCTGATGGAGTGTCCGTATCCGTAAACGCAGGCGCACCCGCACTACAGGCATTGGTTTGCATTATTTCGCCCGCTTTGAGCCATCGCTTGAGGACGGATGGCGCGGATAAACTCCACTCAAACCTATGGGTCTATAAATTTTATGTATCTGCTGCCGGCTTCACGACCTTGACGCAATGATTTTTCTGCGTGGCATTCGAAGCTTTTGTTAGGCAAAAGAAATGGACGGTAGCTTGCGCCAAGGCAAGTTACTATTCGCCGTCAAAAAGATATTAAACTTTCGCACGAAAAAAATAAAGAAAAAATTTAAAGAAGGATTAAGGCTCAAAGACTAAATTATACAGCAGGGACCCATAGCGAGCAACGAAAGCCGCCATTAAGATAGCGATGGTAGGCATCGCGCTTGAACACGCCAAAAGCACTGACATACCACGACAGGCCATTTTTCAATGTTTCACCATCCGTTTTAAGATGACTCCAAGTACCTTTTTCAGTGATAATTCCAGCTTTTTTTAATTCTCCAGCTACATCCGGAGACATCAAGGGAACACCCCACTCTTCTTCAGCAATCTCTTCAGCTCGAAAATAATCAACATCTCTTACACCGCTTGGTGATAAGGCCGAACAGCTATCGAAACGGTAGCCTTTTTTACCATCCTTCTCTACTTCTGATACACCTACTTCGTGACCATTTTCCTCCATTTTTAATAGACCGAATAATACGCTTTCGTCTGCTGCTTCAAGCGCCGCTTTAACGGCTGGCCACTGAATATCTTTATATCTTTCTGGGCCGGCTGTAAAACGCGTTTCGAACGTAGTAAAAAGAGCGGCCTTTTGTTTAGCGCTAAGAGTTTTTTCTTGTGACCCTCCCTCCGCTTCCACATTGTTTTGTACTCTCTTGCCCGCACTTTCGGTAACATTACCCACAACCGCAAGCAATTTTTCTCTAGCTCCACTACGCAGCTCATTTTCCCTTCCCGCATCAGGTCCGACAGACCCATCACGGTTCACCAATCTCAAATCCAAACTATCCACAGAAACTCCCTCACGCAAAGCACGTGCCGCAAATCCCAGTGATTCTTCATCTTGAGCATGTTCTCGACGTCTTTCTTGATCTGCTGATGCCATAAATATTAAGTTATTATTAAATAAGGCGACTGTAGTCATTTGGGGGGCTGAGATGTGAATGACTTGGCTAAAGATAGGGCAGAAGTCAAAATTATCGCGATAACACATAATTTTGACACTATGAAACTTCAAAAAAAAGACTATTAGGGACATGCTGAAAAACAGCGTATCTGCGTCGGCGTGGTGATTTTTTGAGATTTTTTTGATTTCCAGGTTTTTTTGAGCCCATAGTGAGCTCTTTTTTGTTGATTTTTTGGGGGTTTTAGCGGTTTTTTGCCATGA
>JACRIB010000105.1 GCA_016235895.1 Candidatus Peregrinibacteria bacterium
AATTTGAAAAATTCGCTTATCCTGACGATAAAGTTGAAAAGGCAAGCAAAGAAGCCATCAATATCAACAAAAATACCCAATTCGTAACCTACGTTTTGAAATTTACGGCAGGCAGCGAAAAATTAAATGAAGTTTCAATTGCCGATCAGTCAATGCAAAATGGAATTATCTGGAAGGACAAAGAGAAAGATCACAATTTCCAAAAATCCGGTTATCTCAATTTCAATTCAATAAAATCCATACAATATGCCGTAAATGAGGGTCAGAACGCACAGTCCTTGAGTAAATGCACAACCTCCCAAACAGACGCTTGCATCGGAACTGATCCGGGAAACATTGATAACAATTTCAAAAATAAAGACTACATATCTTTCAAAAACCTGAAAGCAAATTCCGTCACCTACATCACTTACACAATGTGGTACAAAAACGGCGTATACCTAAACCAAAGATGCAGAGATAAACTAAAAGCGAAAGATGGCGGCTGCGGCGAACAATTTGAAAACAGCGCCAAATATCGAATTGGAAATAATTCACCCGTCTTCAGCAACAAAGTAAAAGTAATCGCTATCTGCCCATACGTTCTTACGCGCCAGGGCGGCGACACTTTCTTCCACGATGTAATTAATACAGGCATTGATGTAAGCCAATGTTTTGAAGTTAAAAACTGCGAAGGTCCATGCATTACACCCGAAACTCCGGGTGAACAAAAAAACGTTAATACCGGTCAGGGAGACTATGCCGGACCATTACTGCTTAAGTCCCCTTCTCACGATGTTTGCAGCGCCAGCAATAATGACAGCAATGGAATCAAAGCCTATCAAAACGTCCTCGAAAATTTCTCCAGCAGTATTTGTGAACTTCGTACCGACGTGGCCAAAGCTTGGACCAAGCAAAATATCACCGATGCTATTAACGCCAATGTAAAGAGACTTTCCAGATTCGAGGCCAATTTAAATGACATCGGACAGATATCTTCAACCAGTCAACTCCCTCAAGATCAAAGTGGCGTATTCGTAAAAACAAATGGCGATCTCACGATCGATAACGATATTCAGGATTACGCAATCGGCAACTCAATAGATGGATTACCGGCAGCTCAAACTTACATTGTTATCGGACACGATCTTATCATCAAATCAAACATTGTTTATGATAATTCAACCAACTTTATTCAAACTTTTAACAAAAAAAGTATTGCCTCGGCTGCTTTCATAGTAATCGGCGGCAATATCGAAATCGACAATAGCGTAGATCATATCGATGGTATTCTGATGGCCGTAGACAAACAAGGAGTGGGAGGAGGCGAAGTACGCTCAACAGAGGATAAAACAACTGATGAAAAACCGCTCAATATCAACGGAAATCTCATTGGTAATGTCATCAATCTCTTCACCAACCGCCAATACGCCGGTGATCCGTTACAAGATGATGGCTCCATTAATATCCACTACGATGAACGCATCCTTTTGAATCCGCCACCGGGAATAAACGAGCTCATCAATCTGCAACAAGTGGTCGTTCCAAATTAACAACAAAAGGCCTCGCAAAACGGGGCCTTTTTAATTTTGCCATGGAGAAATTCCTGATATAATCAAAATCCATGACCATAGACAAAAAAACAATTTACCTTTTTTACGGCGACGATCGCTATTCCCTAAGCCAAAAACTGAAGTTTTGGCAGGAAGAATTTATAAAAAAATATGGTGAAAGTTCTCTGGAAATTATCGATGGCGAAAAATTGGATCCGGCGGATTTCGCCACGAATCTGGAAGCACTGCCGTTCCTATCCGAAAAACGCCTGATTTTGGTGAAAGATTTCTTGGAAAACGGCAAAGCCGAAAAGCAAAAACAGGTCACCTCAGCCATCGAGAATACGGGCGAATTTTGCATCTTGATTTTTCAGGAAAACGAAGTTCCGGAAAAAACCAACCCTCTCTACAAAAAAATTGCCAAAATCGGCCATTTGGAAGAATTCAAAAACCTCTCGCCAAACGAAATCACTCAATGGATTATGGACAAGGCGAAAAAGGACAAATTGAAAATCAGTTTTTTCACCGCCAATTATCTAAACCAACAATGCGGGCCGGAACTTTGGACCATTTCCAATGAACTGGAAAAGTTGGTACTTTTTGCCAATGGCCAGGAAATCACCAAAGAGATGATCGACAATTTATGCATCCCATCGCTCACTTCCTCAATCTTCAAATTGACCGATGAGGTAGCGCAAAAAAACGTCAAAGGCTCACTGAAAACATTTGGCATTCTAAAAAACAGCGGCGAAGATTTAGTCAGAATTTTCTTCATGCTGACGCGCCATTTCCGCATCCTCGCCCAAGTCCAGGAATTGGTTGGCAAAGGAGAAACGGCTTCGGCAATTATCAAAAAATTGAAACAGCACCCATTTGTAATTCAAAAAACCTCCCAACAAGCCAAAAATTTCGACCAGTCAAAATTAAAAAAAATTTACGAGGAAATGCTGAAAATAGACACGGGACTGAAAACAGGAATCATCAAAAGTTTCAAAGGCGACAACCGCGAATACGAACTGGCCATTGAAAAATTCATCATAAATTGCTGTCAATAAACCTTATGGAAAATCAACTGATTACCGTTCTCACCAATCTCGGCCTCACCGACAAAGAAGCCAAGGTTTATCTCTCCTGCACAGAACTCGGCACGGCTGTAGTTTCCGATATCGCCCACAAAGCCGGCATCAATCGTGTCACCACTTACGATATTTTGGAAAAACTGAAACAACGCGGCATGGTGAGCTATTATACTAAAAAGAAAATCAAATATTTTAGTAGTGTCGCGCCGGAAAATCTCTTGGAAGAATTTGAAAAACGCACCGGCGATCTGCGCGGCGCCCTACCAAAATTCAAAACTCTCACCGGTGAAATCAATCACCCGCGTATCAGATATTTCGAAGGACTGGAAGGTATCAAAGCCATCTACGCCGACACCCTCACCAGTAAAACCGAGATTTTGAATTACTCCAATTCTTACGAAATTCGCAAACAATGGCCAAACTACGATCAGGAATATGTTACCAAAAGATCAGAAAAACAGATCTACCTACGTGGTATTTCCCCAAAAGACAAAGCCGGCGAAACCGTTCAGTCTCAAGACAAAGAATTTTTCCGTGAAATGCGCCTAATTCCTTCAAGCCAATTCGATTTCACCAACGAAATCAATATTTACGACGACAAAGTTGCTATAATCTCTTTCAAAGACGAGCTAATCGGCATGATTATCGAAAGCATCGAAATCGCCAACAGCCAACGCGCCATTTTCAATATGTGCTGGCAATTCGCGAACATAGTCTACCCCCTGAATGTAAAAAATAAGTTACTAGAGCCACTAAAAGGCCCTGAAGTGAAAGGGAGATTGATTGCGAAAGAGAAGAAAATAAGTGAAACAACAGTCGATGAAGAGAATTTATCATTATTCTAAAATAAGTCGTCTATATATCCCCACAGTTTTTTAAACGTGTCGAAATCGACACGCTTAAAAATATCAAATCTAAAGGCATCGAATTCGATGCCTTTAAAAGCACAATCAACCTTGCCCCCTCTCCAAAAAATCCCCCACCCTTATACACCTGCCTTCCTCAAATTGCGGAGCAATAATCTGCAAACCAATCGGTAAACCGGCGGCATCCGCACCCGCCGGACAAGCCAATGCCGGCACACCGGCCGCACTCACCGGAATCGTTAAGGCATCAGCCAAATACATTGCCAAAGGATCGTCCACCAATTCGCCTACTTTGAATGGTGGAATAGGAGAAACTGGCCCAATCATCACGTCCACTTTTTTGAAAGCTTCAACAAATTCATTCACAATTACCGTGCGCACTCGCTGCGCCTTTTTGTAATAAGCATCGTAATAACCGGCCGACAAAACGTAAGTTCCAATCATAATCCTACGCTTAATCTCATCTCCAAACCCCGTACCGCGCGCTTCGAAATAAAAATCGATCAGATCTTTCGGCTCCTTGGCGGGCTTTTTACCATAACGAATGCCATCAAATCTTTCCAAATTCGCCGACAATTCAGCCGGCACACAAATATAATAAGCCGCTACCGCGTATTTTGTTGAAGGTAAATCCACCTCCATCACTTCTGCCCCGGCTTTTTCTAAAATCGCAACCTTTTCCATCACCGCCGTGGCAATTTCCTTCTGCACACCTTCTCCAAAATACTGCTTAGGCAAGCCGATTTTCAAACCTTTTACATCCTGCCCCAAAAATTCAGAATAATCCGGAACTTCCCTATCCGGCGTGGTCAAATCACGACGATCGCGCCCCGCAATCACCGAAAGAACCGTGGCAATATCTTCCACATTTTTAGCAAAATGCCCCACTGTATCCCACGAAGAAGCCATCGCGTTCACGCCCGAACGACTAACGCGACCATAAGTCACCTTCATACCATAATTTCCGCAGAAGGAAGCCGGCAAACGAATCGATCCACCGGTATCCGTCCCTAAAGCGTAAAGACACATATTCGCTGTCACCGCCGCAGCGCTCCCACCGGAAGAACCACCGGCCACGCGACTCAAATCATGCGGATTTTTAGTCGGACCAAAACAAGAATGCTCACTGGAACCGCCACAGGCAAATTCATCAAGATTGGTTTTGCCAATCATCACCATGTCCTGCGTTTTCAATTTTTCCACCACCGTCGCGTCATAAGGCGGCACAAAATCCCTCAAAATTGGCGAACAACAAGTCGTCCGCACACCCTTGGTACAGATCAAATCCTTCACTCCGCAAGGAATTCCGGCCAAAATAGGCAACTTCTCACCAGCTGCAAATTTTTTATCCACAGTTTTAGCCGTTTTCATAGCGCCTTCCTCATCCACCGTAACAAAAGCATTTAAATCTTTATTTTTCCCCTTTATTACAGCCAAACAATCCTTCAACAAATCCACCGCCGAAAATTTCTTTTCCTTAAGCCCTTTCGCAGCTTTGCTGATTGTTAATTCATTCAATTTTCCCATCTCTCAAATTATTTAATTGTCTTCAAAACTCGCACCTGCTTGCCGTCAACCGGCAATTCACTGCACGCCAAAAGTTCTTCACGCGTACTCTGCCCTTTTCGCACTTCGTCTTTTTCCATCACATTGGTCAAGCCGGTAACTTGGCTTGTTTCAGACACATTTTTCGTATCAACCTCACTCAAAATATCAATATATTCCAGCACACCGGAAAGCTGCTTGCCAAACCTTTTCACCTCTTCGTCGGTGAGTTTAATTCTGGCCAATTTGGCCACATGTTTTACCTGATCATCATTTAGCATACGCCACTAAATATATCTAACAAAACCAGATCTGGCAACGTCGAATCAAATAGCATATAATTGGCTCACCTATGAATTCCTCTTCCTCAAACACAATTTTGAACGTAAAAAAAATTGCCCTGATTTTCTTCATTATAACCGGGCTTCTGCATCTGGGATCCAGCATTTTTCTGGCTAACAAACTTTTCATCAAAACGGCCTTTCTGTTCAATAAAACGATGGACATTCCTTTCGCCATCACCGGACTAATTTACGGACTTTCTTCGCTCCGCCTCAATCTGACAAATCCCGAGCACGACCACAAAACGCTTGATATTATCCTGATCTGTGTAATTATATTGGTCCTGCTCGGTCTTATTGCCATCAATATATTTCTACCGGATCTGCAGGCCTAACCGAGCGCAAAAAATATTATGAATCCATCAAATAAAATAAGAGTCATGGTTTTCGGCACCTTCGATTATTTGCATGCCGGACATGAAAATCTTTTCATTCAAGCCCGCCAGCTCGGTAATGAAATTATTGCCATAATCGCCCGCGACCGAACCGTAAAAAACATCAAAAGCGAAATTCCGGACCACAATGAAAAGGAAAGATTGGCCAATTTAGAAACCACCGGCTGGGCTGATTTTGTCGTGCCTGGAAACGAAAAAGATAAAAACAAAGTTATCAAAGAATATCGTCCGGACATAATCGCCCTGGGCTACGATCAATTTGCCTTCACTTATCGCCTGGAAAAATTTTTGATGGACATAAAACTGGATGCCAAAATCGTCAGATTGAAGCCCTATCGCCCTGACATGTATAAATCTTCCATTATAAAAAAACAACAAATGTCAAATGCGGAAGCCACCACCAAGTAAAAGATCTTTCAGTACAACTACGGTTGTTATATAATCAGACAAAGATTGAAATTCCCTATGCAAAAACGTCCCTCATTTTCATACCTTTTTAAACAAAGTCTCAAGCTCAGCTTAAGCAACGTTTGGCGCAACAAAACGCTGTCCTTAGCTACAATTTTCGTAACAGGCACGATTCTTTTTATTTTCAACATCATTTTATCGATTAATTTTATCGCCGAAAATGCCATCTCAGACCTAAATAAAAAAATTGACATCACGGTATATTTGAAAGGAGATACCACTGAGGAACAAGCCAAAAGCATCATCAAAGACTTAAGCGGTTTCAAAGAGATAAGCAGTGTAACCTACACCACAAAAGAACAAGCACTGGAACAAATCAAAATCACCCACCCGGAACTCTCGCTATCCTTCGAAAAATACGGCCTCGGCAATCCTCTTCCGGCTAGCATAAACATCACCACGACAGATCCCAAATTTCATAAAGCCGTAGCGGATTTTCTTGCCAAAGACAAATATCAAGTCTATCTTTCCAATGTCATCACAAATAACTCCAATGATAACGGTATCATCACCAGCGTCTCAAAAAACCTGATCAAATTAAGTGATTTTACGCATGAAGTAATCTTCTGGCTGATTATAACTTTCTTGCTTGGTGGCGCGTTGATCATTTTAAACGCCCTGCAAATAACCATCTTTACCCGCAAACATGAGATCGGTATCATGAAACTGGTAGGCGCATCTCATTGGTTAATTCGCTCCCCTTTCATAATAGAAAGCATAATTTATGGAATTTTGGCCGTAGCTTTAAATTTTCTGATGTTCTTTTTGCTCACGAAAAAAATTCAAATTCAAGATACCGCACTGTGGAATTATTACTCCGGCATCAATTTTATCAGCATTTTCCTGATTGAATTGGGCGGCACAGTACTGTTGAGCATCGTAAGTTCGCTAATCGCCATTCACGAATATCTCAAAAAAGATTTGCTAGAAAATTAACATGAAAAGCACCAGCATAAATTGCGTCATTCTCGGACACAAAGATTTCACGGAAAATGATAAGCTGGTTTACTTGTACTCCGAAGAATTTGGCAAAATCAAAGTCATCGCCAAAGGCGCGCGCAAAATTACCAGCAAGTTTACCGGCCATCTGGAAACTCTCAACTTTGCTACCGCCGAAATTTATTTCGGACCGCGCAATATTATTCTCAAAGAGATTATCACCATCAAAAACTTCAAAAAAATTCGCGATAATTTCGAAAGCCTCTCCGCCACCATGCAAATAGCCGAAATTACCAATCAAATTCTTTACGAAAATCAAAAAATAGATAATTTAATCGAACTGTTAATCGATGCTTTGGAACAAATCAGCACCAACAACAAACCGGCATTAACAAGCCAAGCGTACCTAATAAAAATACTTGATAGATCCGGTCTGATTCCCGATTTCAAAACTATCGCCGGCAAACTGGAACAAAAATATTTAAAATTTTTCCACTTTTTAAAAACCAAATCGCTCAAGGAAATAGAAAAAATAGCCCTAAATAAAAAAGAAAGCGAAACTGTAAACAAAGCAATGGAACAAATAGTCGCTTACAGTTTATAGTTCCTAAAAACCTGATCGGCACGCACAACTTTCATCACGCCACTCACTTCCTCCAGGCGATCCAAAAGTTCATCAAATTGATTTAAATTATTCAAATCAAGCAAGAAATAATCATGATAAAAACCATCTTTACCTTTTTTTATCATAACGTCCAAAATATTGATTTTCATCCTGCTAATTACCGAACTTATATCTTGAATCAAGCCAAGCCGCGAAACTATCGTCAAGTCAATACCAACCTTAAAACCGGTCTCATTTGGCAGAATCTCATGTCCCTTCCACTCGGCAAAAATAATCTTTTCACGATTAAAAGTATCCAGCTTGGAACAATCAAAACGATGGATGCTGATACACTTATTTTTACTATTAACATAACCAACGATCCGCTGAGAAAATTGTGGCATGCAACAAGACGCAATCTTAATAGGCAAGCCCGTTTGCTTCCCGACAATCACCTGCTCTTCAATCGGCAAATCCTCAAACCCTCTTGATTTAGGTTTGTTTTGAAGATTTTCAAATTTCGTAGCACTCATGCCCGCAGGCAAAATTTTCTCGTAAGGATAAAGTTTTTTAACAATTTCGCTCGCCACCTTGCTGCCACGTCCTATTTCTTCCAATAAATTTTCCCGCTGGCTTAAAGTCAAATCACCATCACCAAAATTTTTCAGCAGACTGTAGCCTTGATTCAATAATGGCTTATTCAAGCGCTCAAGTTGGGCATTGATAAGTTCCCTGCCCAGTTTAATATTCTTGTCCCTATTCAATCCGCTGAACCAGGTTTTGATTTTATTTTTCGCAAAACTACTTTTCACCATCGAAAGCCATTTTAATTTTGGCACGGCATCATTCCTCACAATTATTTCCACCACATCACCGTTTTTCAATTGATAATCCAGGGGAACCATCATGCCATTAACTTTCGCCGATATACAATGACTGCCAACATCTGTGTGCACCGCATAAGCAAAATCGAGAGTAATCGCCCCAACTGGTAAATCTTTGACCTCTCCTCGCGGCGTCAAAACAAAAATTCTATCTTTAAAAATATCAATTTCAACTTCTTTCATCACTTCGGACGATTCCGAACCAAAAAATTCATGAATCTGTTCCAACCCACGAATCCAATCCGCATGCTTGCTCAAATCTTCCAAAGAAGAAGACCTCTTGGCCTTATACAACCAATGTGAAGCCACACCATATTCAGCCTCACGATGCATTCTTTCATCTCTGATCTGAATTTCCACCGGTCTATCCAAACCTTTTGGTCCCAAACCCAAAACAACCGTATGCAAACTTCTATAACCATTTGGTTTTGGCACGGCCACATAATCCTTAAACCTGCCGGAAATCGGCTTCCACTCGCTATGGATCAAGCCCAAAACCATATATAAATGATCATAACTTGGCTTCACCGGAAGAATAACTCTAATCGCAAAAAAATCATAAAGATCACCAACGTTCAGATAACCCTTTTTAGCCAACTTGGTATAAATACTATAAACATTTTTTATACGACCCTGAATTTCCACTTCCACCCCCCTGGATTTCAAAAAATCACCCAATTGATTCTTAATATATTCAATCGGCATCATTTTTTGCTCGGTAAATTGTTTTACCTGCTCGGTCAAACGACCGTATTCTTCCGGATTCAAATATTGAAAAGCCAGATCTTCAAGCTGAATTTTTATTTTATAAATACCCAGTCGCGAAGCGATCGGCACATAGACATTCATGGTTTCCTTGGCAATTTTACGACTTCGCGCGGAATCCATTGACGGAACAATATGCTGCATAATACTAAGCCGGTGAGCCAACCAAATTAAAATCACCCTAATGTCCTTGGCCAAAGTCATAAACATCTTACGCAAAACCTCCAACTGCATACCTTTATCATTTTCTTCATAATTAAGAGCATGTAGACGTTTTAACGAAGTCAACATTTCCAAAACTCCTTGGCCGAAATGCTGCCTCACCGTTTCATCACTAACCAGAGAATTCACATATAAATCATGTAACAAAATAGCCACAATGGTATCCTCATCGGGCTTCAAGGGCAGCAAAATTTCCAACACATGCAAATGACAATTCTTGTTGTTTTCGGCATAAGTATATTTTTCCGCGACAAAATCAAAAGCTTTAAGCACTCTGGCCTTATCAAAAGCCTTGGTATAACTACCTATTTTATCCAAAATTTCCGCAGTCATTTTTATTCAACATAAATAAAATTGCCCAGGAGCTAATTATAGACCAAACAAGTATTAAATAGCCACCTTATTTTACAGGTAAGATAGCCTTGATATCGGAGTTTTTGATATCAAAAACTTTTACACCCTTGATCAAAGCCTCGGTATTGGCCGAAATATCCTGGTATCTGGGCTTTAAAGCGTTCAAAGAATTTATGAACATAGTTTTGAGTGTATTTTCAGCTCCATGTTGAGCCTTGATCCTGGCCGCTTGATTGGCGGTATCCATAAATAACTGCAAATTATCATAGGCGGTCTGACCATAATAACTTTTGGCATAATTATAAAAAGCCGTTTCGTACGCGCCGGACTGCTTACTGAAAGCGTCATATTGAGTCTTAAATTGAGCCAAATCAATTTCAATATTTGCCAAATCGGCTGTTCCTTGAGTGATCAAAGCATCCATATCTTTCAAATATTTATCCAAGGTCGCACGTCTGTCCACGGATAAATCCAGCATACTGTAAATATCCACATTATAAATATTGTTCATCTTTTCCAAAACTTGTTCATATTCCACAAATTGCGCCTGTCTCAAATTCGCCACCGTGCCAAAAATTATTCCCGCATCCACGCCCCCAAGATCGCCAAAACTATTCATTGGCTGAGCTTGGATTCCATTTGGCGACTGATATTCCAAACCAAAAATATAAGCGGCAATCACGTCATAGGGACGCTGATTTTTTGTCTCTTGCGGTGTCGGCGCAACAACCTGATTTTGCACAGGAACAGAAGTACTGCGCTCAACCGGTTTCTCGGTTTTTCCACCAAAAATAAAGAACAGCCCGACAACAATAAGCACCAATAAAACACCACCAAAAATTATCAGCTTTTTTTTGGTGATCCCTGCATGCTCCAAAATTGTCCAAAAATCTTCCTTTACATCAAGTTTTTCCGGAAAAACAGGCTCAATTTTACTTTCCATCACGTCTTCCGGCGGCACATCAATCACATCATCCTTTTTTTCATCAACCTCAATTTCTTCCTCCCTATCGGCATTTTCGTCGGAATCGGCACTATTAATCGCCTTGAATTCATCAGACTCACCGGTATCTTCCGGAGAGCTGGTTTCCTCATACACGCCTTCATCAACAGGCGTAACACGATGACTCATGTCGGCGTGCTTCTTCTCCTCCACGCTACTCGCCGGATCGGTAAGGTCAAAAGGATTAATAGGTTGCTCTCCGTATTGCTCGTTTTTTTGCTCATCCTTAGAATTTGCATAATCCGGCTGAGTTGGAGAAATAGTAGTATTTGGTGGCCCAAAATCAAAGGGATTTATTGGCGCAACCGGCGGAGTTGGAGGCACGGGTTCAGGTTGAATTGGCTCAGGTTGGACAGGTTCCTGTTGGACAGGCTCCTGTTGGACAGGCTTAACAACATTCTGTTGTTGCTGATTCTGATTAGAATCCGGGCCATGCTTTTTTCTCCGTCTGCGTCGACGTCTTTTCTTATGACCTAATTCCTGTTTAAAATCACCGATTTTAGCTTTACTCGCAGCCCCATCCTCAATTTTATGCCAAATATTGGTGGCAAAATCGCCACCTTCGGACTTCGGTTTCTGCTTCTCCAAGTGCTGATCTCCGGTCTGACCATGCTGGGCTTGACCTCCTGAATTTTGGCTATTATCCGGCATTTTTGAATATAATATATCAGTAAATTATATCACAAATCAGCCCAAAAAACAAAGAAACCATGGAACACAAGTCACTAGCAAAAAACTCCAAAATTTGCTATAATTACCAGATAAATGCGAGTGCAAAGCACGAGCGCGCAGGACGAACGAGGATCTGGCTTCGCCAGGCCGAGAGAGTCCGAGCTTATCAATAAAAACACAAAAACATGG
>JACRIB010000106.1 GCA_016235895.1 Candidatus Peregrinibacteria bacterium
CGATAAGGAAAATGGCGCTCAATTATTGGAGAAAATTCGTGAACATATTGCCGGCTTGGACATCAAAGAGGCCACAAATTACATCCAAAACCTGCCGGAAATCAACAAAGTGGAAATCAGCAGCTGGCCGGCCTGGTCCCCTACCATTCCGAGTCTTACAGATAATATCAGTTTTAAGATGAGGGACGCGGTGGAAGCGCAATGATTTGACAGTTGATGGTTGACTATAAACCATCAACTGTGTATTATGTAGCCATGACAACCGATACGGCAAAAAAAATAGAAGATTATATTGCTGAAAACAGACAAGCGACGGCAAAGCAGTTGGTTGATTTTCTTGGTATAAGTCCACAAGCACTATTTAAACAACTAGCCAAACTTCAGGAGAAAAAAAAGATATACAAGATGGGGAAGCCTCCCAAGGTTTTTTATTTTATTGTTGATAAAAATGGAAGCGTGGAAGGCTCATCTTTGCTAAACATTGATAAATCTGCGCAAAAAATAATTGATAAAAATTATATATTTATAACCCCGGCAGGTGAAAAAAAAGAAGGCTTGCGGGGCTTTAGATACTGGTGCAATAAGACTGGCCAGCCTTTTGAGAAAACTGTAATGGAATACGTGAAAACTTGGCGAAAATATGATTCATTTAAAAAAAATGGTCTTATAGACTGTACAAGTAAATTAAAAAACACTTTTCCGGCTGTATGTCTGGACAAACTGTATTATCTGGATTTTTATAATATTGAAAGATTTGGTAAAACAAAATTGGGTCAACTACTGCTTTATGCGAAGCAGAGCCAGAATATCAAAATGATCAAAGAATTGATTGCCGGAATCAGGCCACAAATTCAATATTTGATAGAAAAATACAAAATTGAGGCAGTTGGATTTGTCCCGCCGACCGTAAAAAGAGAAATTCAATTCATGAAAGAACTGGAAAATAACCTACATTTGAATCTGAAAAAAATTTCCATTGTGAAGATTAAAACAGAGATTGCCGTTCCTCAAAAAACTTTGAATAAACTGGAAGATAGGATTGAAAACGCCCAAAAAACAATTCTGGTTGAATCAAGAGATCGTTACAAAAATATTTTGATTATTGATGATGCCGTTGGTTCGGGGGCGACAATCAACGAAACTGCCGCTCAAATTAAGCAAAAAGGCCTCTCAGGGGGTAAAATAATAGGTTTGGCCATTACTGGAAGTTTTAAGGGGTTTGACGTGATTAGTGAGGTATAGAAACGGCTTAAGCTCTTGCGATTCTGGCTTATTTTTGGTATAATATAGGCAGAAAAAATACCACCGCTGCGCGGGGTGATAACAAAAATAAAAATATGGAAAAGTCTCATCTGAAGAATTCTTTAATTGCTGCCGGTATTGCGGTTTTTGCCGGTGTCATCACGCTGGGTGCTAATGTGGTTTTTGGCGCAACGACGCCAACACAGGACCCGGCTACAGCAGGTCTGGTGGCACCAACTTTTAGTGGGTTGGATGTGCAAGGGCCTGTTCAAAATTCTCAAGTGGTTAAACAAAGTATAAGTGACGTTCCGCAGCCAGTACAGGTTAATGATGATCTGCAAATTACAGGCAATGGTATCGTAAATGGCAATACTTTTGCAAATAAAGCCTTGACTGTTGGTGGATTAGCTACTTTGGGCGCTGATTTAACAGTAACTGGCAATTCTACCATACACGGGTTATTTTCATTTAAAGGGGCTACTTTTTTAGGAGATATTGTGGACCAAGGTAACTTAATCGTGACTGGGAATGCCAGTGTAGGTACGGGAAAAATGTTATCTGTAGATAATGTTCAAGGAGGAAATGGCGGAGCTGCCGCAGGAGATTCTTCACCGGTAACTTTCTGGAATCCTATAAAAGCTGCTGGAAGTGCTGTTTCGTTTTTAAGTCCCCTACAAATTCCCAGTGGCGATGGAGAAATACGTAATAAAGATAACAATCCTATAATCCAAACATGGCGGGATGCTGTTTTTGGTGATTTTACTGCGCTGAATTCTGGTTATGCCTGGACGGGAAGCGAGCCGGTTTCTGTGGTTGCGGGAGCCAATGGAGTGTTTTTTGAAAAAGGAAATAGCGGAGCTGCTTACCAATCCCAATTGGGCAAGATCGATTTGAGCGGAAATCTGAATATGGCCGGAGGAATTACGGCAACCAAGATCGGAAGCTATAATAAAGTAAATTCTGCCGGCTCGTTTGCTCCTTACGTAAAATTGCCCGCAAATGGTGGCAATATGAGTTCAAACGTACTTATGTGTCCTGCAGGAAACATTGCGGTCAATTGTGGATTCAGTCTTTATTCTGATAATGCTGGAAATCCGTATAATGGGTCAGGAATTTATCTTGAAGGTATGGTAAATGGCGCCGCAGGTACTGCCGGTTGCAACTATGCTATTGTCAACTCCACCGCTTTAGATAAATACGCAAAACTTACTGTAATGTGTTTCGATCCTACAATAAATAATTAATTGAATTTGGGATTATTCAGGCAAGATTGTTTTAAATCTTCGTTGGTGAGCATGTCACAAACCGATTTATCTTTGTCGGTGTATGAGCTGTCGGCTGTAACATTTAGAATACATTCCTGCTGAAAATTACTGTCATTTATTTTTTTGCAAATTTTTGGATCATGTTTGTCTATGGCTTCTAATGTGATTTTTTGCCTATCATCAATAAGGTTTTTAAATTTATTTTTTTTATCAATTGCTGCCTGAATTTGAATTGTACAGCTATCTTTTAACTGCTTGTTTTTTATAGTTTTACATAAATTCAAATCTGACTTTGCGATGGCATCACTCTGAATTGCCATTTCCTGGATAGTTTGTTTACATTCGTTTTTTAAAGTGGTTCCTTCTATCGTGTCGCACAATTTAATATTGTTCGAATTTAGCGCATCTTTGTAAATACGATCATCAATGGGGGAACTAGGCGTTGTCCCTCCGCAAGCCGTTAAAAAAATGCCGGTCAAGAATAAATAAGCAAGAGTCTTTTTCATAAATTAGTTTTTAAGAATGAGAGATATTTAGATTCCCAACTGTTTTCGGATGGCATCGGCTTTGCTGGTGTCCTCGGTCTTCTTTTGGCTTAAAGTCCATTCATCTTCGAGCATCATCCATTCTGCAAAATGTTGTTGGGCAAGTTTTTCCAGCTGGGGAACGTGCTTTTTGGAAAGCGCGGCGAATTTCTGTTTTTCTTCTTCAAAAATTCTTATAAGCTCGTCGATCTGGGCTTGTTTCAGCTTGGGAATTGATTCAATAATTTTCTTCTTTTCATCTTTTGAAAGGGAAATTGAGCCGGCTAAAAGACGAATAAAATATTCGGAATCATATTTGAGCTCACTCTTGGGAGCTTTTACATTTAATTTTGCGGGAAATTTAGTGCCCAATTGAAAATTTGCCGGAGTGGTGTCTTCGGCCGGTGGCACCGGCGGATATGCCGGAGGATATGCGCCCGGAGGTGGGTACGCCCCTTGTGGTGGCATCTGGCCTTGTGGCGGATAGCCTGTGGGAGGATAGTAGCCCGCAGGAGGATAGTAGCCTCCCTGCTGAGCACCCTGTTGAGCATAGGGATCACCGTACATTGGCGGATAGCCCGGAGGAGGATACGCACCCGGAGGTGGATATGCCCCTTGAGGTGGGTAGGCACCGGGAGGAGGGTAAGCCCCCGGAGGGGTGCCCTGGCCTTGTTGTTGGCCTTGCTGGGCCGGAGGTGGCGTTACCGGTTTTTGGCCCTTATTTTGCCCATGATTTGCGGGCGGATTGGTATTTTTTGGATCCATAAGTGTTTTAAATATCTGTCATATATTAGCCATGATCGATAAATTCATCAAGTGTTTTAAATAATTAGACAATTCCGTGATTTGTTTATAGAATGGGGCAGCTTTTTTGAAAACGATTATTTGGGCAATTAGCTCAGCTGGCTAGAGCATCTCGTTGACGTCGAGAGGGTCAGTGGTTCAAATCCACTATTGCCCACCAAGGTGTTTTTCTACTTATTTTCAATAAACCTTGTTATGCCCTCCGATATCCACAAACTTGAAGACTAGAATCTCTTTCTCTTTTTGTGAATATTTCTCATAAATAGCCCTAATGTCGTCAGTAATAGAAAAAGCATATTCATTTTGACGTTTTCCTTTTAATTTATGAGTCCTCAAAGAAGGAAAATATTCATTGCCGATAAAGATTCCAAGTGTTTTTATGAATAACTTCTGTGTTTTTATGTTTAATCTCTTAAAAGATTTTTCAAATCTTCTGGTACGTTGGATAATTTTTTTCATTTAATAAGAGCTTCAAAGTTTTTTATACAAGCCTTTTTACCTTCCTTTGTTGAAACATCAAATGAAGCCGTAACCTCATCCTCGTCAGACACTAATCCGAATTTTAACTTATCTTCGTTATATGCCTTTAATGCCTGTACTACAATAAAAGTCAGAGTTACCCCGTCCTTTTGCGCTTTTTTCTGGGCAGCGAATTTCAACGGCTCCTCTATGTTGATAGTTAGTGAAGTCATATATTTATATACAATAATTATGCACTAATATTACACTAATGACACGCTGGAGTCAAGAAATTTATTTTGCCTTTTGCAATAAATAGTTCAAAGGATATTGTTTACTTAGAATAGGCATAAATTACGAATGAATGCCGTGCTTTTTGAGCATTTGATCGGAGTTGGATCACAGTCATTACAAGTACCGGATGTCTTTTGGTCCGGATCGTTTGTGTTTCTGTCTCTATATTTATATAGTGTAAGGGTCTTTGTCTATTTGGACTGAATAATCTCCGCGTAAATCATACATTGTGGACTGACGAACGCATTGTGCGCTGAAGTTTAGGGAAAGCGGACTCCAGAATACTATCTCTAGCGGTTTACCGGCTGTATCAAAATAACATGCGATCGAAGGACCTTCTTTCTCTCCTTCAATTTTGTCGGATTTCTGCTCAACAAAAAGTCTAACCTCCGTAATGTCCTTCCAGTAAATGTGTTCTTCTATTTCAACATACCCGTCAAATTCATCAATGTTGAAGGCGAATCCGGTATATTTTCCCCCATCGTCATATGATTTACTTTTTATCATAGAACTCAGGTCTGAGAGATTTTTTGTTTGTTCTATTGATTGAAAAATTTTTTCCAAAGTTTGGAGTAGTTTGTCCGTTTCCACTGAGAGTTCGTAAGCAAAATCTTGTTTATCCACTGAGTCGCAGGTATTTGGATTTATAGAGTGCCCGCAGGTTTCCGCAGACGAGGCGCATGCGATTTTGGCTTGCGCCGCTACTTCCTTTCCTATATATCCTGAGGCATCACTAGTCTTTGTGGCATCCGGAAAACTAACAGTTTCCCATTTAGCCTGTTCACTATTACAGTTTGGACTTGTCGCCATTACTGTCGCCAATAGGGCTAATCGTGTTATGCTCGTTGGACTTGAGAGGCTCATAAATTCAGTATATTACTTTTTTTTGGACTACACTCTGATGAAGTTGCAATATCCTCAATAACTAATTCATAACGTCGTTGTATGGCACGACGTCCAAGATCAACATTTACAAATTTACCATCACAACTTTTCTGAGCTTCCTTCCACCCTGGATCGTCTTTAACCGCATCGTCGCTGATTGAACACAAAGCGCCTTTTGTTGATCTTCTCGGACGATCTTCTTTATCAAAAAATGATGACCAATCATAGCCCAAATCAACTTTTCCGTCTGGACCATTGTTACCGATTCCATCTGTAAATTCTCCGGAAAGACTGCCAACAGTCAGGGCATCATGAATCATGGGACTATGCTCCCGTAAACGTTGCAACATGTCCTCAGGAATTTCACTAGCACCTCTAGGTTTTGTTTTTCTACAATGCGAAGACTGCCTGGTCGACGTTTTTTACCCTTGCCGGATGGAGTTTCATAATCCAAGGAATAACTCTTACTACCTACCGACAATCCATAACCAATATTCCCTGCCCCTTAAACTTAAATCCTTTTTTTCTCACACATCCAATGACTTTATCTAGTTTTTCTCTTATTTGATCACGAGGGGCATCAGTTGGGTTTTCAGCTCGAGCTTCAAGAGGCAAAAGCGTAAAAAAGGCAAGCGCTGGGGCAAGAATCTGACGTAATTTCATGATTTGTTGGTTTAAAATAAACTTAGGGCGTACTTTACGGCAAATATTACGTTTTGTCAACCCCTAGGCATGCAAAATGATTTTGCTAACAGGTATGTTTCCACTCATTTTTTAGACGGTTTTTTGTGGAGTGTTTTTTTATGATGCTGGAGTAGTACCCTGTTTAGTCTTTGTCGAAAATTAGAATTTATTTTTGCTCTTTCGTCACATTGGGCACTGGCCTCTTTTAAAAAATAATCATAATCCGCCTGGGCTGTTTTTCTAGGAACTCTGCAACCATCCGATGCAGAAAACTCATCGCAACATACATTATGATCATAACGTTCATCAAGACAGCCTTTATCACATTTTGTAGTACCACCGTCCACCTCATCTCTATCAAAGCATCTACTAAGTCTTATCCCAATTCTAGTTGTTATATCCTTGCTAAATTGATTGATCAGTCCTTCTGTGGAATCACCGACAAAAACTTCGTGAAAATGTTGTGTTTTAGAGTCGGGCGGTTTAATAAATCTCACAAAACGTTTTCCTCCTATCAATACAGGCGCTTTCTCTCTTACTCCAGCTTTAAGTCTTCCGCGAATTCTAAATTCATTCTTTTTTTCTTTTTTAGTGTATTTATATGTCCTAAAACCCGCTTGCATGCAGGCTTCGATTTTGGCAACTGTGTCTTTTCGTTGTTTATCAGTCCCTTTGTCAGCGGCTTCGGTGACATTTGTCGTACCTAATATTATTGCTGTTAAGCAGGCTAATTGTTTAGCTGAGTGTTTCATTTAATATATTCAAGGTATTTTATTTTACTCTTGTTTTGGGTTTTGTCAAGTTTTTGCCTGACGAATTAGACGCCAACAATCCCCATTTTCTCCCTTCTGAAAGCCCAAAAGAAGCAAAAATAAGTGAAAACATACCTGTTAGCAAAATCATTTTGTAGCCTTGTGTGCCGCTTGTCTTTGAGAAAATATCACACTGGCAACCGGGGAAATGGCGGCCAGGCC
>JACRIB010000107.1 GCA_016235895.1 Candidatus Peregrinibacteria bacterium
ATGAAAAGCAAATGCGCCTTCTCGATGCCTACCTTGAGCAAACCATAACCAACGAGGAATATACCGAAACCAAGAAGAAAATCTTAAACCGCAAAATTGAAATCAAAGAGAATTTAAAGGAATCCGGCGGAAGAGGACTCCATTGGCTCGAACTTTTCAAAGAATGGATTTTGTCGGCTCACCAAGCCATCAACTACGTTGATTCTGGAAATTTAGAAGGAAAGCGGAGCTTTCTGCAAAAAATTGGCTCGAACTTCCACATCATCGGCCAAAAAGCCGCAGTGGAATTGGGTTTTCCGTGGGCCGCCGCCGCAAAAAAGTTTGGATTTTCCGTTTGGAGCGGGTAACGAGAATCGAACTCGTGTCTTTGCCTTGGCAAGGCAACGTAATAGCCATTATACGATACCCGCTGGTTGTGGGAGCGAGGACAATATAATTATCCCCGCTCGTGTGGTCAACAGATTTAATCTCCGTTCACTTTCCTCACGTGTCTCGTGCCTTTCACTATCGGGCCGTGGCCGCCTTTGCCTTCGTCCACATGGCCTTGCTCTTGTTTGGCGAAAGCTGCGGAAGACTGCCCATTCATACCGCTGTCGGCGCCGAGCAAAACTTTTCTCGATAAATTATATCTGCCCTGATCGTCAATTTTCATCAATTTCACTTTTACTTTATCGCCCAGTTTTACGACGTCCTCCACTTTGTTTACGCGCTTGTTGTCGAGTTCGGAAATGTGCACGAGGCCGTCCTTACCCGGAACCATTTCCACAAAAGCGCCAAATTCCATAATTTTCACCACGGTTCCATCAAACACATCACCGACTTTTGGCATGTATGTAAGCTTTTTTACCCATTCCACGGCTTTTTCGCCGGATACCTGGTCAGGTGCAGTAATCGTCACAATGCCCGTATCGTCGATATCCATTTCCACACCACATTCCTTGGTAATTTTTTGAATGGTTTCGCCGCCTTTACCAATCACCACACGGATCAATTCCGGATCGATGGTGATATTCATAATCAACGGAGCGTACTTGGAAAGTTTTTTGCGGGCTTCCGGTATGACTGAGTTCATGGCGTCGAGAATGAAAGTACGACCCTCGTGAGCCTGAGCCAGTGCTTTGCGCATCAAGTCGAGCGAAAGTCCTTTGATTTTAATGTCCATTTGCAGAGCGGTGATACCGTCCTTGGTACCGGCCACTTTGAAATCCATATCGCCGGCGAAATCTTCCATGCCCTGAATGTCGCTCAAAATCTTATAATCGCCATTGTCGGGATTGGAAACCAAGCCCATGGCAATACCGGCAACCGGCTTTTTGATCGGCACGCCCGCGCACATGAGCGACAAGCTGGAACCGCAGACGGAAGCCATGGAGCTGGAACCGTTACACCTTGTAACTTCGGAAACCAACCACATAGTATATGGGAAATCTTCTTTACTTGGCAGCATCGGAATGAGCGCTCGCTCGGCGAGATCGCCGTGGCCGATTTCGCGACGGCCCGGACCGCGCAGCATTTTGATTTCTCCAACGGCAAATGGCGGAAAATGATAATGATGGAAATAGCGTTTGGTGATGTCCTTTTCCATGGTGTCCACGACTTGTGCGTCGCCGGGACCACCAAGTGTAGTAATGGTCAGCGCCATGGTCTCACCTCTTTGGAAAATGGCGGAACCGTGAGTGCGCGGAAGTACGTCGGGAATGATGGTGATCGGTCTGATCTCCGTCAATTTGCGACCGTCGAGACGAGTGCCTTTAGTCAAAATATTTTTGCGCATATGTTTTTCGAACATATCGTTCAAAATGTCGGCCAGATCGCCTTGGCTGAAGGTTTCTTCTTCGATTTCTTTTTTGAATTTTTCGTATAACTTGTCCTCGATGCCGTGAATTTTTTCTTTCACGTCCATTTTGGTTTTGCCGCTCACTTCCAACATATCTTCGGTAATAAAATCATGCACGGCTTTCAAAGCTTCCTCTGAATGTCCGGCGATTTCCGCTTCAATTTTTTTCACATCAAAAAGTTTGGCGTACTGCAGTTGGAGTTCGCAAATTTGTTTAATGTATTTGTGAGCCATTTCGAAAGCCTGAACCACGATGTCCTCGGATACTTCTTTCATCGCCGCTTCCACCATGGTAATGGCATCGAGCGTGCCGGCTACGATCAAGTTCATTTGACCTTCTTCACACTGAGTGTAAGTAGGATTAACAATCAATTCTCCATTTACATATCCCATGCGCACAGCGCCGATAGGTCCCGCAAAAGGCGCGCCACTTACCATCAAGGCGGTAGATGCGGCGTTCATGGCGGTGGTGGCCGGATCAACTTCAAGATCAGCGGAAAGCGCACTACAAATAATCTGCACTTCGTTGGTAGTATTTTTTGGAAAAAGCGGACGTACTGGACGATCGATCATACGGGAAATGAGCGTCGCGTTTTCCGAGGGACGACCTTCACGTTTAATAAAACGGCTGCCCTTGATTTTGCCGGCAGCATACATGTTTTCTTCGTAGTCTACGGTCATCGGGAAAAAACTGGCGCCTTCCTTGCCCTTTGGGCTCATGGAGGCGTTGCCCATGACGATTGTATCGCCAAGGGATACCAGGGCAAAACCGCTGGCATAACTGGAAACAGGATAATTCCTGATACGGAACTCGCGACCGGCGAGATCCATTTTTACTTCTTTGTGTTCCATTTTTAAGAACTTATGGGATAAAGACCCCAAAATGGAACAGATCTAAGTGACAAGGTTCAGGGGGCGAAAATTCGCTCTCTGAACCCTGCTACTTAAGATGTGAGGCATTCCAGGGATAAAATTAGATACTTTTTAAGGAACGAGAGAAACGAAACAATACCCACTCGCTTTCGCTCGTGGTTCATTTACGAAGTTTTAGATCCTTCAACAATTTTTCGTATTGATCCTTGTCCTTCAAACGTAAATAGTTCAAGTGTTTGCGGCGCGCGCCTACCAGACCGAGAAGACCGCGGCGTGAATGATCGTCTTTAGGGTGTTGTTCCAAATGTTTGGAAAGTTCGTTGATCCTTTCTGTCAGGACCGCTACCTGCACTTGAGATGAGCCGGTATCTTTCTCGTGAATACCGTGTTTGGCAATGAGCTTCTTCTTTTTGTCTCGTTTCATTGTATTGTTGGAAAAAAAATTTTCGCAGTGGGGATGATACTGGTAATACTGCTTTTTGGCAAGTGCAAAACTTGTTTTTGATAAGCTCACCGCGTTCTCGCCCACTGTTGACTTTAAAATCTTGCAGGTTACAATTCACAGGGTATGAATTATCGTCAAATTATCGCCGAGTCTTGGAAGTATACCCAATCCAATAAGAGTCTTATTATCTGGTTTGGCTTTGTCTCCTGTCTTTTGACGACAACTGTCGGGATAGGTTATATCGCCTACCAGTTCTTCGCTCTCAAGAATTCTTACCTTTTCAGCAAAGAAGAACATAGTTTTTTGAGCCAGGTTGTTACTTTTATTATGGATTTTATAAAAACTCATCTCACTTTGACGGTACCCCTGGTGGTTTTTGCGGTTATTTTTGCCATTATGTATTTTTTGTACCCTACTTTGGCTAAAGCCGGAGCGATTCAGACCATTGCCAGAAACAGGAACGGACAGAAGGCCGGTGTGGGTAAGGGGCTAAGGCACGGCATGATGTCTTTTTTACCCCTGCTGGAATATCATATACTGATTAAAACTTTCGGTTTTTTTTCAATTTTGATTGAAATGTCCTTTGTTTTGAGGAATTTGGGGCCGGTGATTTTCAAGATACTTTTGCCGCTGTTTATTTTGTTAATTATTATCGGATTTATTCTGACGCTGCTTTTTACTTACGCGGATTTTTATATCGTGATTGATAATGAACCGGTTTTTCAGGCGATGAAAAAGAGCGCCAAACAGGTGATTATGCATTGGAAACATACTTTTTTGATTACAATTTTGATGATTTTGATCGGTGTCAGAATTGTGATCCAGGTGGTGATCGTTTTCCTGATTCCGGCACTGATTGTTTTGATAACCGGTTACTTGGCAACGGTAACACTGCCTGTGACGGGAGTGATCGTGGGTGGAATTGTCGGTCTTGTTGCTTTAATTTTGGCCGCATACCTCAACGGCATCGTGGAAATTTTTTCTTATACCGTTTGGACTTTTACTTTTCTCGACATTACACAGGAAAAAGAAGTGTCCGCGCGCGAGGTGGTGAAGGAAGCGGTCGGCGAAGAAATTATACACCCCTTGCATAATAACTTAGGGCCGTAAATAGGACGTAAATCAGAGTGAAAACTACGACCCTGATGAATATTTCCCGTGGTTTGAGTTTGAGGGTGGCGGCGTGGTTTTTTTCACGGATTTTCTGAAAACGGTAGATGTCGATGGTGGTGGTGCAAAGTATCAGAAAAGAGAGAAAAATGACCGGTCGGATATCACCGTATATCCGGTAAAAGCCTCCCGCAGGCAAAGTCAGCGGAATGTTTTGAATGAAAAAATAGACCAGCAGGATGGTCAAAAGATGCATTAATTGATCGATTAAAAACGGGATCACTTTTTTGTCGTGCTTGAGGTCATAACTGATTTTTATTTCATCAATCCAAAAATGCGCGAAACAGATCAGG
>JACRIB010000021.1 GCA_016235895.1 Candidatus Peregrinibacteria bacterium
GTCAGATTTCCTGACCCGCAAAATTCTGCCTAAGCAAGAAACACCTTAAAAACAATCAGTTCCAGGCCATGGCATATTTTGCTACAATATTGTGGCAAGAATTTTAAATGATCCTTTTTTTTCAAATTGGAGGAATCATCCATGCCGCAAATGCAACTTCCTTTTTTTCCAGTGGGTCTGACCTTAATAAACCGTCAAGTTGGTTTTGAGAAGAAAGAAGGCCGTGTTTACTATTTTCACGGACATCTTCCCGTTTTTTCCCATGCTGAGGATGATGTTGATTCGTTTCGTTTTATCATAAGCCAATTAGTTTTAGGAGGCAATGTCAGGCAAATAGAGATAGTCAAGGCGTTCGGTGTTGCGGCAATCAGCGTTAAACGCAGCGTAAAGCGCTTGAGGGAGCAGGGGATTCAAGGTTTTTATTCAAAGCGTAAAGGCAGGTCCGCGCATGTTCTTGTCCCTGAAGTGATAGAGAAAGCGCAACGTCTTTTATCTAAAGGGGAGAATCCGGCAGCCGTGGCCAAAAAACTCCATCAGAACGCGGATACAATCCGTAAAGCTATTAAATCCGGACGTTTGCGTAAAAAAAAAGTGGTTTTGACGGCACGGAAGGGGAAGAATCCGGATACGAAGCGGCAGGAAAGGGCATAGAGGCCAAGACAAAAAGCGAGCGCACTGTTGAGGATGGACAAGCTTCCCTGGGAATAGGGTGCACTCGTGAAGCGGAAAGAGCTTTGGCGGCTTGCGGCCAGTTGGAATCCGCATCTCCTGTGTTTGAACCTGGCCTGGATGTGCGATGGGCGGGTGTGCTGGTGGCTTTGCCTTCATTGCTTGTAAATGGTTTACTCAAATTTTCAAAAGAACATTTTTTCCTCCCCAAAGGTTTTTATGGCCTGGAATCACTTTTGGTCATTTTTGCTTTTTTGGCTTTGCTAAGGGTTAAATCCCTGGAAAAAGTGCAACACTTTGATCCTGGGGAGCTTGGGAAGCTGGTGGGTTTGGACCGTATTCCCGAGGTTAAGATATTGCGCGAGAAGTTAAAGATTTTATCGCAACAAGGCAGCCCTGCTGATTGGAGTAGAGAGTTGGGCAGGTTCTGGATGGAAGAAGATCCTGGCTTAGCGGGGATCCTTTATATAGACGGCCATGTCCGGGTTTACCATGGCAATCAAACGGCTTTGCCTAAGCGCTATGTGGCCCGGGAAAAGCTTTGTTTAAGAGGGGTTACGGACTATTGGGTCAATGACTCATTGGGGAATCCTTTTTTTGTAGTGACTCAGACCGTTAACTCCGGTTTACTGTCCGTTTTAGAGCATGAGATTATCCCACGGCTTTTGGAGGATGTTCCGAACCAACCCACGCAAGAAGAGCTGAAGGTCAACAAAAATCTATTCAGGTTTGCAATTGTGTTCGATCGTGAGGGTTTTAGCCAGATATTTTTTAAAAAAATGTTGGCGCTTCGTATTGCCTGCTACACTTATCGAAAAAATGTCAAGGATGTTTGGCCTGAATCCGAATTTGTTGAAACAGAAGTGATTTTTCCAAATGGGGAGAAGGCTGCAATGAAGCTCGCCGAACGCGGCCTGCGTTATCCCGATGCAGACATCTGGGTTCGGGAGATTCGAAAGTTGAAGGAATCCGGTCACCAAACATCATTGGTTGCCACGGATTTTCTTTCCGATACGGCTCGAATAGCCGGCTCGATGTTCTCCAGATGGTCTCAGGAGAACTTTTTTAAATACATGATGGAACACTATGGAATTGATAGACTTATTGATTATCAGTTAGAGAAGATGGATGATACTACCAAGGTGGTCAATCCCAGGCATAGGGAGTTGGAAAGCCAGATCAGGTCCAGGAGCGCAAAGCTGTACCGAAGGAAGGCAGAATACGGAGCGCTAATCTATGGCAAGGAGATAGATGAAAAGGAAATCCAGGGCTACGTTCAGAAAAAAGCAGAGCTGATAGAGGTTATTGAAGAGTTGGAAAAGGAAATTCAACCGCTTAAAGCACTGAAAAAAGACACCAAAAAACATATCCCTTTTTCCGAGCTGCCCGAAGCCGAGAAATTTAAGGAGTTAAAAAAAAACGGAAAACAGTTCAGCGACACCATTAAAATGATTGCCTACCGTGCTGAGACAGCTTTGGTAAATGTATTGCGCTCTTATATTCCCAAA
>JACRIB010000108.1 GCA_016235895.1 Candidatus Peregrinibacteria bacterium
ATTTCTTCCGTCAAAACCGGCATTGAACCGACGTTTTTTGGCAAGGTGATGACGTTTTTTGCCCTGGCAATTCTTAGTTCGGCTGCCGGCGTCTTCATCACCAGTCAGTACTGGATGGAATATTTTTATCAACAACCGGCCCTAATGTACGTCGCTTTCATCGTTGAATTGGCCATTGTTTTTACTTCACGTCTCTGGAGCACTAAAATTCCGCTGAATCGCTTTATGTTTGTGCTTTTTACTTTTATCACCGGCGTTACCGTAGCCCCGTTAATTTCAATTGTTGCGCATACCCCGGAGGGCATGGACATCTTAAGTAAAGCTCTTTTGGCAACAGGTCTGATGTTTACCGCTACGGCGATTTTCGGCTGGACCACAAAAATCGATCTCTCCGGCCTGCGCGGATTTCTGATGATTGGGCTGATCGGCATGATAGTTGTCGGTTTAATCGGCATTTTCATGCCTTGGAGCAATACTGCCGAAATGATTTATTCCGGCATTGGCGTGCTGCTTTTCACCGGTTTCATCGCTTACGATTTTCAAAAAATTAAACAATATCCGGAAGATCGCTACATTGATGCCGCTCTGGCTTTGTATCTGGACATTTTCAATTTATTCATGTATATTCTACGTCTGATTTTGGCTTCCAGACGCCGTTAATATGTCTCAATCATCACTGATTATAGATGTTTCCCCTTTAATGGATAAACCCACGGGTACGCGTGAAACGTACTCGTTTGAAATTCCGCTGGAATTTGAAAACGTACCCTTATCCTCAAACATCAGCGGAAAAGTGGAAATCATGAAAATTGAAGAAGGATTTAACGCTAAAATTACCGAGGTTAAAACCACTCTGGAACTGGTCTGCCATAAATGCCTCAAAAAAATCAGTCAGGATGTAAACGTGGACATGGCCGAAAGACAATTTCTCATGGAACGTCCGGCCGAAGTGCGAGACGAAAACGATTTATACCTGGTTCACAAAAAAGACCTTACCATCGACCTTGGCGAGTTTTTACGCCAAGAAATAATCTTGCATTTCCCCTTAATTCCAGTATGCTCTAAAAGCTGTAAAGGCTTATGTTCAGTTTGCGGCAAGGACAGAAACAAAAAAAACTGTCACTGCCGGGAAGAAAAAATCGAAGAGGAGAAGCCGCTCGCAATCTTAAAACAATTACTAAAAAATAAGTAAATATGTCCAAGCATCCTACACCCAAGAAGAAGATGTCGAAGGCGCGCAGTAAACGCCGCTACGCCAGCTTCAAAACCAAAGCCCAGAGAAAACTTGTAAAAATAGCCACGCTGGTTACTTGCCCAAGTTGCGGTTCAAAATGTGTCGCTCATACGGCCTGTCCCGATTGTGGTAAATATCGTGGTCACCAGATCATCGACAAAAAGAAGAAGATCGACAAAATCACCAAAATTAAAGCTTAAGTATGGCCAGTTATAGGCATCTTGCTCGTACTTGCGTAATGCAAACTATTTTTGAGATTGAATTCAAAGGTGGCGCTTCCGTTGATCCTCAAGCAATTCTGAATTCGATTTTAGATGAATTTGCTCCCAAGCTCACGGAGAAAAAATTTGCCAGAGACACTCTCGCGGGTGTTTTGAAAAATCAAAAAGACATTCTCGATATTATCCAGAAATACGCACCCGAATGGCCGATAGAAAAAATTGCCCGCGTGGATCGCGCCATTCTTGAAATAGGTGTCTATGAGGTTGTTTTCGCGCACGATATTCCTCCGGTTGTCGCCATTAACGAAGCGATTGAAATTGCCAAGCATTTCGGCGATAATAACAGTCAGAAGTTCATAAACGGAGTTTTGAGCAGCGTGATGAAAAATTTCAATGAAAAACTATAAAGAATTAGAAAAACTCATCAAGATAAAGTTCAAAAATCTTGACCTCCTTGATAATGCTTTTGTCCACAGGTCTTATGTAAACGAGCACCGCAAAGAGTCCATCAAGGATAACGAACGTCTGGAGTTTCTGGGTGACGCAGTTTTGGAATTGGCCGCCACCAGGCATCTTTTTGAAAAATGTCCCGACAAAAACGAAGGAGAAATGACCGCCTTCAGATCGGCTTTGGTCAAAGGTAAACATCTCGCCGAAATCTCTCAATCTCTGAATTTGGGCAAATATCTCTATTTAAGTAATGGCGAGGAAAAATCCGGTGGTCGTGAAAAAAAATATATTCTGGCCAATGTTCTGGAAGCTTTGATTGGGGCGATTTACACGGAACATGGCTATGCGGAAGCGGAAGGATTTATTAATAAATTTATTCTTACTCGACTGGATGAAATTATTGAGCACGGCTATCACATCGATGCCAAATCCCAATTTCAGGAAATTTGTCAGGAAAAAGAAGATTTCACGCCCTACTATGAAGTTATTGAAGAACACGGACCCGACCATGATAAACATTTTATAATGGGCGCCTATATCAATGGAAACCTGGTCGCCAAAGGCACCGGCAGCAGCAAGCAGAAAGCCGAGGAAGAAGCCGCTAAAAACGCTTTAAAAGAAAAAAAATGGGAATAAATTATGATGAAAAATCTTGCGGCATAGTTTTGTTCCGTGAAAAAGACGGCATAAATTTATTTTTGCTTTTGCATTATCCCAGCGGTCATTGGGATTTGCCGAAAGGTCACGTGGAAAAAGGGGAGACCGAACATCAGACTGCTGCTCGTGAACTTTTGGAAGAAACAGGCATTGCCGATATTCAATTTATCGATGGTTTTCGCGAAGAAATTTCTTACAAATACCGTAGAAATAAAAAAATTTCCAATAAACAGGTGGTATTTTTTTTAGCCAAGACAAGTTTGGAAAATATCAAAATATCTTTTGAACACCGCGGCTTCAAATGGCTTCCATATGAGGCTGCATTCAATAAACTGACTTTTGATAATGCCAAGAATTTAGTAAAGAAAGCGGAAAACTTCTTGGAAAAATAATTTTGATCTCAAGTATGTAACTCTGCTATACTCCGAGCATGAATTTTAAATTGAAGAATAAAATTGAGGCGACAACTGATTTATTGGTTGTTCCGATTTTTGCCGAGTATCTCAAAAAGTTACCTGCAAAATTGCCCACGATTGTTCAGGGATTTATAGCTACCGCAATCAAAAATGAGTCTTTTAAGGCCGCTTTTGGTGAGATATTTTTCACTCATCTTCAAGAACAAAATTTACCCAAAAAACTTTTACTGATTGGCGCCGGCTCAAAAACTAAATTCTCGGAAAATAAAGCCAGAGTTTTTGGCGCAAAAATTGCTAAATTCATCAAGCCAAGTAAAGATGACAGTATGTCGTTTTTGCTTTTTCCTCAATTGGAAAAATATACCGAAGAATTGGCGGAAGGTCTTCTATTAGCCCAATATGATGTAGGTAAGTTAAAGGTTAAAACTAAAAAGAAAACCAATTCTCTAAGGAAAATAGAATTTATTTGCGATGGTGATTCAAAAAAAATGGCAGCCAAATTTTTAAAAGCCCAAAACATTGCTGAAGCCGTCGAGCTGATAAAAGATTTGGTCAATTTTCCCTCAAATATTGTCGATAACGATTACATGGCCCGCGTCGCCGCAAAAATTGCCGACGAAAATAAATACAAAATTACCATTCTGGGAAAAAAGGAACTAACCAAAATGGGTTGGGGCGGATTATTAGCCGTAAATCAAGGTTCGGCCAGAGAGCCGCGCTGTATCGTTATGGAATATTCGGGAGCGGCCAATCCCAAGGAAAAACCGCTTGTCATCATCGGCAAAGGCGTGATTTTTGATACCGGCGGTTATAATATAAAAATTACCGGAAGTATCGAAACCATGCATCAGGACATGGCCGGAGCCGCTACAGTATTTGGTTTAATGAGTTTGCTCAAAAAACTTGGCATTAAGAAAAATGTCATTGGCATTACACCCATTGTTGAAAATCTTATCAGCGCGCACGCCTACCGTCCATCCGACATTCTCACTATGCTTTCCGGTCATACCGTGGAGATCACCAATACCGATGGCGAAGGTCGTTTGATTTTGGCCGATGCCATCACTTATGGCCAACGCTTTGATCCGCAATATATGATCAGCATTGCCACTCTTACGGGAGCGGTATCCGCGGCTCTCGGCGATCGTTACGCCGGCATACTGGGCAATGCCCCGGAGCTGAACAAATGGCTTTTGAAAGCCGGTAATCAAGTGGATGAGCTGGTCTGGGAACTGCCAATTCATCCCGATTTTAAGCGAAGATTAAATAGTAATGTTGCCGATTTTAGGAACCGTGATCCCGGCACTTTTCGTCTTGCCGGCACCGCCAAAGGAGCGGCATTTTTGGGTAAATTTTATGGTAAAAATAAATGGTGTCACATCGATATCGGCGGCACCGCCTTCACCAGCGATCCCCAGGAATTCCAGACCATGGGCGCTACGGCGCATGGACTAAGACTTTTGTTGAAATTTTTGGAGAATTTTTAAAAACTTGGCCCTGTTGTGCAAATGTGAAATGCGTAATACGACGCCGTCACCGCTTCGGCCGATCCTGTAATTGCTTGCTTGAATTCCGTATCACAGCAATCTCCGGCCGCGAAAACTCCCCGCACATTCGTCTCGGTCTTGCGATTTATAATAATTTCTTTTTTGTCATTCAAAGCTACGCCCAAATTTTTCGCCAATTCCGTCTGCGGATCTTGACCGATAGCCATAAAGATTCCCTGCATCCCCAATTCCTGTCCGGATAATTTTCCTTTTCCCTGTTTGAATTTCACTTTTTCCATGCTCTTGCTGCCAAAAATTTCTTCCGCTTCCGTGTTAAACAAAACCTCAATTTTTTTATTTTGCTGCACCCGCTGGCCATTTATAGGCTCCGCTCTCAAAACATCGCGTCGTACAATTATATAAACTTTACTCGCATGTTCACTCAAAAACAGTGCTTCTTTTGCCGCGCTATCTCCGCCTCCCACCACGCCCACCACTTTATTTTTGAAGAATGCTCCATCACACAAAGCGCAGTAAGAAACGCCCTTATTCTCAAATTCCGCCTCGCCCGGCGCACCCAATTTTCGATGTTTTGTCCCTGTAGCTAGCAAAATTGTTTTGCAAAGATATTCTCCCGTCGAAGTGACGACTTTGAACTGTGGAAAGCCATCTTTATCCGCTAATTTTTCAATTTTGCTGACAATTTCATTTTTAATTTCCGCCCCACTGGCCACCGCATGATTATATAAGGACATCGCCAAATCCGGACCGGTCGTACTTACGACCCCCGGCCAATTTTCCACCAGGTGAGTGGTGGTAATAAGTCCTCCAGGCAATTCGGCAAAAACCAATGTCCTAAGGCCCAATCTCGTGCCATACATTCCCGCGGAAAGTCCGCTGCAGCCACCTCCGATAACAATAAAATCGTACATGGCGACAATATATCACAGGACCCTCTGAAAAACACGGTTTCGTTACGAAAATTTAAAAATTTGAGCGAAAATTATGAACAACGAGGAAGGCGTATCAGATAAGATACGTCGACGAGTTGTGAATAATTTGCAGTCATAGTTTTAAATTTGCAGTAGAA
>JACRIB010000025.1 GCA_016235895.1 Candidatus Peregrinibacteria bacterium
ATACCTATTCTACATCCCTTTTCTTTCCGGGGGTGCACTTGAGATTCGTGAAACTACGTAATGAAAACCGGCTACAGATGAAATTACGGGTTTTTCTTTAGATTTGTAAGACCTTCCACCATTACCTTGTATTTGAGCTCAATTCGTTTTCTCTTCTCATTTAGCTTGGTCATCTTCTCGTGCTCCGTACTCAAAGTTTTGTAAACATCACCAAGTTCCGCCTCCGTCATACCAGGCAAAAGAATCTCAATCATGCTTTTTTGATGCGGCGTTATTGTAGAAGTCGGCAGAAATTTCAGAATCGCTTGTTGTAAATCGGCTTTGGTCATGGGAGGGGATTAAGCGATTTTTGCGCCTTCAGCCTTTTTGCCTGTCAAAATTTCAATCAAACGTTTCATATCTCTATCATCAATATTGAAAACGAGATTGGTCAAAACCTGATTATCAACACGATCGGGTTTTTCCACCAAAAGTTTATTGACAATTTTTGCCACATTTCTGATTTTCCCTTCATCCGTATTTGGAAAAATGGATTTTTTCATAACGGCCACGATATTGGATTCATTTTCAATCGGTTGTTTTTTAAGGCCTCCCAGCTTCTTCGCATCACTAACTGAAAGATTAAGGCTATCCAAAAGTTTCATGCCATCGCCTTTTTCAGACACACGAAGCATGCTTCCCACACCCTTCAAAGCCTCTCCCGCTACATCAATTTTAATTTTAAAAATTTTCAAAACCGTCATACTCAAAAGTTTTTTCAAAGGATAAGCCGAAGAATCGGAAATTTTGTCGAGCCTGTCTAAAGCATCTTTGAATTTAGTTGGATTATTGTATTTGGCCTTCAACTTCGTGACGGTCAAAAGTCCGGCACCAGCCATCGCTTTTACTTCATCCAGAGTGGAATCTTCCGGAGTTTCGCCTCTTACGGCCTGTGCAAGCTTGCCCTTGCCTGACTTGAAAGCATCCTGCAACTCAACAGGTAATTCATTACCGGCAGTGACACCCATTGCCAATACTTCATCATAAAATTCTTTATCCGCGGCGGGAGTTTTATCATCCAGCTTCACCGCTTCCTTGGCTTCCTTCATTTTAGCCTTGATGCTCTTGCCTGCCTCGGCTTTAGCCTCAGCGGAAACTTTTTTTTCTTCTGCTTTAATGCCCTTCATTTCATTACTAAATGTTTCCCAGAATATTGTGATTTTAGTCCAAAGACCCAAGGGGCCTTTCTCCTTGGCCTTTTTCACTTTTTCTTTGGCTTTAGAAAACGCCGAAGAAAGATTATTCCATTTCCATTTACCTTCTTTTTTCATTGCTTCCTTAGGGTTTTCTTGTGGAACGTCTGGTTTTTGATTTTCTCCGGACATAATTTTTTGTTTTAATTTTTGCCTATAACTGATCGTCTAAAATCTCGCTATTCCCGGGTTTTGCAGCCTTGGAATCAGATGGTGCTTCTTTTGGATCCTCTGGAGTAGAAGATGGAACAGGCTTTGGACCGTCACCATCGGGAGCCGGCGCTGTTTCATCAACAGGTGCCTTTGCAGGTTTCTTATCGGAGTCGCCAGACTTACCCTTAGAAGGCCCAAATGGAATATCCGGAGGCGGTATTAGCGGAATATCAGGAGGAGGAGCTACAACTGAACCACCATCGGAACCACTACTGCTACTTACTCCGGAATAATGAGCCTTATACCAGCCCACTCCAAAAACGAGGGCGCTCAAAAGAATGATCAGTGCGCTTATATCTCTAAAATTCAATCCTCTTTCAGCCCTGGGAATATCGTGAAGCCTACCATTCAATCCGGCCACAAGTGCGTTAAATCTGGCAACATTTGCGTCAAACACCACTTGAGGAAAGGGGGTGCCAGGCGGATAGCCAGCATCAAGGATTCTCAAAATTTCATTGGCAACTTCTACAATTTCTTGAGTTTCCGCCCTAAATTCACCAACATTTATCTCACCGGCCATCAATCTTTGTATGATCGACCTTGGACTCGCCGCACCTGCCGTAGTGACAGCCGTGAGTAAGGCTCTGCCTGCTGTACGAGCGACGCCGGGACGAGCCTCCAGTCTGGTAGCAACACCCTCCGAAGTAGTACCTGCTTTTACTACTCTTGGTCCGATGAGCGCATCTCTTGCTCTGCCTGCACGCAGTCTATTATTAGCAATCCCTCTCCATGCTTTCCCGATTGAACTGGCATTTTTGAAACCAAGTCCGATTATTCCGGCTAAAACGACAATATCTATCACATAAGAAAAATAACTCAAGGTTTCGGCAATTTGTCCGATAAACCGCAAAAGCGCGCCAATTCCATGCGTAGTACCTTCAATAGCATCTCCACCGCCATGCCAAATATTCTCCCATGCAGCCTCGGCATTAAGTGGAGCCAAAGTAATCATAATTCCAGAAACTACAGCCGCGACCCTTGCGCATAAAAGTTCAGATTGTTGAGCATCGGGTTCACCAGAAAGGGCATCCAATTCGTCATGAAGAGCTTCTGCCTCTTTAAATTTAGGCTCCAGTTCCATCATCACCTTGGGATTGTCCCTTAAAGAAATCATTCCCCCTCCCTTTTTTCCTTGAACATATAGTAAGGCCAACATTAACAATGCTTCCGGTCCAAAATTATCCAAAAAACTCAATAGATTTTGGCCAAGAGCTTCAATTATTTCCAAAAGTACCCCGTCTTTGTTTGCGGCAGCCAGTTGGGGATAACTGCGCTTGAGTGAATCAAGCTGGGCCTGTGGATCAAATTTTCTTACATCAACAACTTGAACTATGGCAGATCTCGTATTATAAAGGCCGTCTTCCAACCCCGATTTGGATGCGTCCGGAGCTTTGTCTCCGGAGATACCCAGAGCTACCAAAGCGCTTGCTAACGCACCTGCTTTCTTGCCTGGTTTTCCTTCACTTGGTTGCATATATTTTTATGTGTAATGAGTCCTTTAATCTAACAGTAATATCTACATTTGTCAAACCATAATGCTATTTTTATTAGAGTTGATCGTCCAAAATTTCTGTATTGCCAAATTTGTCAGGCTTAG
>JACRIB010000109.1 GCA_016235895.1 Candidatus Peregrinibacteria bacterium
ACTTAATGGAAAATCTCCGTTGGAAATTGCTCGGCCTTTGAACAATTTTGGGTTCAATTTCCATGTGGATGACTGGATTATTTTTTGCAAAAAAATGAAGGAAAAATTCAAAAAACAGCCCCCCAAATGACTACGCTGCCCATAAATTCACAGTCTATGAATACAATAACTCACCCGGTGTATATCTATCCAAATTCTTTTCGCCAATCAATTTCACCAGACGACTCACCACTTTTTCCATCTTCACGGTCTCTTGCACGCCTTTTTCCATGTTGCGAATTATGGCATTGCCCTCACGCACTTCCGTAAGGCCGATCAAAACAGTATAAGGAACCTTGAATTTATCGGCGATTTTTAGCTGTACATTGATCGAACCTTTTCCGAGAGCACCCATGGTTTTCAAGCCGGCATTTCTCAATTTTTCAATCAGTGGCAAGCACTTTCTTTTGGCCTCATTGCCGAGCTGCGCCACGAACACATGCAAATCATCTTTTGAAGGCACACGCACTTTTTCACGTTTCATACTGGCAATAATTCTTTCAATTCCCGCCGCCATACCCACCGCCGGAGTGGGCTGTCCGCCCATCAATTCTATCAGCCCGTCATATCTTCCGCCGCCACCAAGAGCATTTTGCGCCACTTGATCTTTTTCTATTTCCACAAATTCAAACACGGTTTTTGCGTAATAATCCAAGCCTCTCACCAGCTTCGGATTTTCTTCGTATTTCAAGCCCATTTCATCCAAATAACCTCTTAATTCTTCATGAAAATCCAGCGATTCCTTGTCCAAATAATCTTTCATTATCGGCGCCAACTGGGCCAAAATTTTGCAGTCTTCCTGTTTGCAATCCAAAAGTCTCATCGGATTGGTTTTCAGTCTGTAACGACAATCTTCGCAGAGGGATCGCTCTTTTCCAGTGTAATAGTCTTGTAAAACTCCTACGTATTTTTTGCGCGCCTCGGCCGTGCCGATAGTATTGATTTGTAATTTCAAAACTTTGTCCACACCCAAATCCTGATAAATTTTATAAGCCAACTGAATAATTTGCGCGTCCAAAGCCGCATCGCTCTCACCAATTATCTCAAAACCAAATTGCCAAAATTGGCGATATCTTCCTTTTTGCGGACGATCGTATCTGAAGTGTGGCTCATAATAATAAAGCATCAACGGCTGCGGCAATTGATTCATGTTATTTTGAATATAGCTGCGCACCACGCCCGCCGTACCTTCCGGTTTTAGCGTCAGGCTGCGACCTTTTCTGTCTTGGAAAGTATACATTTCTTTGGAAACTATATCCGAAGTGTCACCGATACTTCTTTTGAAAACTTCCGTAAACTCAAATATCGGTGTACTTACACGTCTGAAACCGGCCTGTCTGGCCCTGTGTCTCACCACTTTTTTAATGTAAGTGTGGTATTCGTGATCCACCGGCAAAATATCATGCACGCCTTTTGGCGTCTGAAAGGGAGGTTTCTGCACTATTATCTCGTCGGATTCTTCTGCCATAGATTGTAAAATAAGAAATATGCGCGAATACGCTAGCTGACATACTACTACATATTTCCGCTAATTCAAGGCAAACTTACAGGCTCAAAAGTTCTTTAGCCCAACCATCAAATTTCTTGCTTTCAAAATAGTTATTAATAATTTCCCATATTCGCATCATTTTTTTTGAATTTGATTGCCAAACATATTTATCAAACAGCTTGAAATCATTTTCTGAGAAATTATTCCATTGTATGCCGGATTCTTCAAGAATAAGACGTTTTAATTTTTTTGAATTCCTGTAATTGAGATTAGATTTTAGGTAAAAATAATCAAAAAGGGCTTTGGATTTTGTAGCGACATAATACTTTCGACCTTGAAAATCAATTTCTTCAAAACCAAAATATAATGATTTCTTTATGTTGAAATATTTAAAATCACCAACAAAATTTGCAAAATGACGGCTTATTTTTGTGGTAACGGAAGTTATCTGCCCATCACCAAACAAAAGTTGATATTTTTGCAGCATATAGCCCAAACTAAGATAAGAGGGAGTATAAAGTTGAGAAGCAATCAATTCTTGAGATTTTATTTTATCCTGTTCTTGTAAATATGCTTCAGTAGACAAATAAAAACCTCTTTTAATTTTTACCAACTTTTTATTTTTAATCGCTCTGTGAATTCTTTTATTTAATGCGCTGGAAGATCGGCCATTTTTCAAAATGAGCTCCTCTTTTGTGAAAAAAAGTTTATTTTCAAATTTCATGGCGATTGGTAGGTGAAGAAACAGTTTCGTGATGAAACGGCATTTTATTTCAGTTGTGAGACTAAAAAACGTCCTAATTCTAGAATAAATTGCCATCCTGGGAAAGGGCAATTTAAAATTTTAACAATAAACAATCACATTATTTCCACAAGCATTAAAAAATAGATATTTAAATCAAGAGGATATTCTTACCAAATTTCAAAGGAGGTGGTTGGAATTATATTTGTTTTTCTTTTGAACTTTTTTGGTGCGGATTTATACAAATAATAACCAGCCGCTGCGATCATCGCCGCATTATCAGTACAATAATCGAAAGATTTTGGGTGCCTGAAAATGACATTACTCAATGCTTTACGACGCTCCGCATTTTCACCAATGATCAACCGCTCTTCATTAAATTTTTTCAATTTTTCGGCAATCATTTCTCTCAGCCTTTTGTTCGCGGACACACCACCTGCCAGATGCACTTCCCTTACCTTCGGGAATTTTTTTAAAGCCACGATCAGTTTCTCGCTCAAAACTTCCACCACAGCTTCTTGAAAACTGGCTGCAAGATCGGCTTTAAATTGTTCATCAACTTTCCTTTCATTTTTCTTAACCTCATTTAGTACCGCCGTTTTAAGTCCCGAGAAACTAAAGTCCAGACTGCCTTTTTCAAGAAAAGATCTTGGTAATTTAAATCTGCCACCATCGCCATTCAAAGCCATTTTTGCAATCGCCGGACCGCCCGGATAGCCCAGCCCCAAAATCCTCGCCACTTTATCAAAAGCCTCACCGGCCGCGTCATCGCGCGTCTCACCCAATACCTCAAATTTATGATGATCTTTCATCAAAATCAGTTCATTATGACCACCGGAAACCGTCAAAATCAGAATAGGAAACCGCGGTTCTTGCCCATCTCCAAGCCAATTAGAATAAATATGCCCCACAATATGCTGCACCGGAATTAAAGGCTTCGCCTTTACATAAGAAATCACGCTCGCCGTCTCCGTGCCGATAATCAAAGAACTGATCAGGCCCGGACCGCGTGTAATTGCCAAAGCCTCAATATCATCCCAGTCGCATCCGGCCTCACTCATGCACTCTTCCAAAACCGGAATCATTTTGAGCACATGCTCACGCGCCGCCACTTCCGGTACCACGCCACCGGTTTTCGCATGCAGATCAATTTGCGAAGCAATCACATTCGCCAAAACCTTGCGCCCGTTTTCCACAACCGCCGCCGCCGTCTCATCACAAGATGTCTCTATCGCCAGGATTTTCATGTGGGCATTCTACCTGTTACCGAGAATTTTTCCAGGATCAGACATAAAAGCTTTGACAACATCGGGATGAAAGTGAGTGCCATTAGATTTAAAAACACTTGTAACAATTTCTCTAGCCGACATTGATTCTTTACCAGGTCTGCCCTTCACCATAGCATCCAGCGCGTCAGCCAATTGCACCACAGCAGCCGGAATTTCTATTCCCGGCGCACGCTGAGCCACATAGCCGTCACCATCGAATCTTTTGTGATGACCTCTAACCATTGCCACAGTTTCAGGATCAGCGCTTAAACATTGGGCGATTCTGGCACCCATTTCCGGATGCCAGGCCACGATATCCTTTCCCCCCTGAACCAGCCGCCCGGGAAAATCTACCAGTTTTCTAATTGAAGGATCAACTTTTCCTATGTCATGAATCAGCGCTCCTTTCCTGATTTTTTCCACTTCAGAATCCGTCAATTTCATACTACGGGCCAGTCTTTCCGCAAATTTGGAAGCTCCTACCATGTGCGCGGTTAAAGCCGAATAATCTCCGGCAATAGCTCCAGCCAGCATCGTCGGTAAACCTTTACCCCTTAAATGGGTAAGAGATCCATTTGAACCAATGTCACGTCGCACTTGCTCGGCAACCACCATCACCGCCTCCCTCACCCCCGCATCCAAAAATTCCTCAAGGTCGGGATGCCTACCTACCAATGTTCCGGTAACATTCAACACCCTGTCTTCAAAATCTGCAGGGGGATTTGCTTGAGAATCTCTGGTTACTCTCATTTTAAATTAATTATTAGGCCAAGCAAAGTATACAAAATCCTCGGCAATTACAAGGGAATAATGTATATTTGGGCCATGCAATCCACCTCGCTCCTAATTATCGAAGAACTAAAAAAAGCCGGCTACGAGGCTTATTGGGC
>JACRIB010000116.1 GCA_016235895.1 Candidatus Peregrinibacteria bacterium
AAAGTAGTTATCGCCTGCAGCCGCCAATCTTCATTTTTAATATTTTCAGGTTCTTCCTCTTCAATTGTATTTTTATCCATATGTTCTCATTGCTAATTTAATGAATGCATCTCAATCGACTTCGACATCTGCTGGTTTGAACAAGCAAGATAAATCGTCGTCGTAGTGATCTTAGAATGGCCCATGATCTTCGACAAGGTGTAAATATCACAACCGCCCTCCAACATCAAACGAGCAAAGGCATGACGTAGCGTATGGGCTGAAAAATTTATACCGGAGCGTTTACGTAAACGCTCAACAAGGCGTTGAATGCCTTTGTCGCCAAATGGCTCATTATGATTCATTGATATGAAGAAATACGGAGACTCTCGTTTGAGACGCGCCCTATCCACTCAGAATAGTTGAAAGACGCGCATTAATCGGTATGATTCTATCCTTGCCACCTTTTCCCAGATTTATGAAAATACTTTTTCCATCAATGGAAACATCGTGATATTTGAGATTTGTTACTTCGCCTTTTCTCAACCCTGCCATCAACATAATTCCGATGACCGCTCTGTTGCGATACCTCTCGTAATTGTAACGATAATTGGAATGAAAAGAATAGTCCAAAAGCAGTTGCGCTTCATCATGAGTAAGAGTGCGAGGAAGTCGCTGTTCCATTCGCGGCTTTTCCATTCCCTCAACATAGTTTTCCTTGATGTAACCTTGTTTAAGTAACCATTTTAAAAAACAATTTATATACTTGAGATAGTAACGAAAACTAACTGGCCCCCACTTTCGTTTAAGCCTACCATTAAAAAACCATGCTTCAATACTATTTCGGTTCAATTGACCAAGTTCAGTAATACCAGTTTCTTTCATGAAAAGATTAAGCGACCGCCTATAGCCTATCAACGTACACTTACTGTAATTTTTCATTACCTGACCATGTTGCAAAAACTTTTCTACAAGTTCTAAGAGTTTGGGTGCATCCATAAAAAAGAGTAAAAGAAATAAAATTTCTCTTACCACGGACATTCTAATCTTGGCTTACTGGAGCCGTTGGGGAGAATCAAACTCCTGACCTCCCCCTTACCAAGGGGGTGCTCTATCACTGAGCTACAACGGCATAATATTTTTGACTGTCGAGGAGCACATGTCTTCGGGGGTGCTACGTCGAGTAGTCGTAAATTCTTACTTCTTCGCTATCCTCAGCCGAGAGTTGCATTTTCTCTCGAGGGGCACACCCTTACCAAGGACGTGCTCTACCATTTGAGCTACAACGGCGCGGGAAAAATTCGGGCAAGCTGGAGAGCACCTCTTAATTTTTTTTGCTAAGAAGATTTCTCCAAACTTTTTATCTGTTTCGGCGAGTATTTTAATTAAACAAAAAAAATTATGCAAGTAATAAATTGCAACACAATAAAGCGTTTTCTGCAGCGGAAAATTTTATTTTATACTGGACAAAATCAATCAATTTAACGAAAATGTGCCAGTAATTTATTTTTCTTAACCCTTAACACAATGAGCAAAAAATTGCTTCCCATCATTTCCATTGGTCTGCTAAGCGTGGCTCTCGTCGCCTGCAACGGCAAAAAAGAGACCGCCCCGGCCACGCCGGCTCCTACCGACGCTGCGGCTCTGTCCGCTCCGGCACCTGACAAACTTCCTTTCGACTATCCTTCGGTAAAGGCTGACGTCAAGGTCGGAGACACGGTTTTGGCTCCAAGCGGCGAAAGTCTCGCTAATTCTCTCAAAAATACATCCAGCACATCCTACATTTATTATAACGGCACTGTTACCGAACCAGGCGACAAAGCCACGAAAGTGAAAGATGCGACCGGCAGCGAAGCTCTTATTCCAAACGCCCTTATTATTCCACTCAAATCCGGCGAATCCGCAAAAGCCGGTGACATAGTTTTGACCTGGTGGCAATCCGGCTCCGGCATGGAAAGAGCCATGGTAATTGACGGCGGCGCAACTCCGAAAGTTAATTATCTCGATGGTTTAAGTCCGATAACTACGGAAGCCTTGAAAGCTGATTCCTTCACTGTTCTCTCCTCAGACTGGCAAGTTGGCACGACCGTTGCCTGCAAAGACGGCAGCAGTTTTGACTCTGTCATTTTGGTCAATGTGGCTGGTGATAAAGTGTTAACAAATGGCTGGGCCGGCTCTATGAAAGTATTCGCAAAATCCGATTGCAGACCTGTTCCGGTAAAAACTTCCGTTAAAGTTGGTGACACCGTTTACGTCGCTCCCTACGGCGGTTTCGAAAAAGCTACGGTTAGTTCCGTAGACGCCGCTAACGGTAAATTCAAGGCAAAATACGACTTCGCCGGCGAAAGCACCGAAGACAGTTTCAGCTTTGGCAGCGTTTTAATGGCAATGCCAAGCTAAGGCGGGTGTCGGCATAGAGTGTGCCGACCCAAGCTAACAGCCAGACCGAAGGTTGAGGCATTGGTTCTCTAAATTTATCAAAAAGACCCATCATATTAGGTGGGTCTTTTTTCATTCCCCAAACAACTCTTCTTGAAAACCTTTGGTTCTAAAAATCTCTCCGCTCACATCCACCAACATCGCCTCCACCAGCCCGACCTTTTCCAAAAACTCACGCGCACGCGCATACCCCATCACAAAAAGCGCCGTCGCATAAGCATCAGCAAGCAAACATGTCTTCGCTTGGGTATACACCGCCAGCATTTTATCCGCTGGCTTTTTCGTCCGCGGATCTACAAGATGATGCTTGTCCCCCCACTTCCTTTTACTCGGACTGCTACAGGCCAAAGCCAAGTTATCCGCATCCACAAAACCAATAGTCTGCTCCGGATCAGTCGGGTGTTCAAAATAAATTCGCCATTTTTCTCCTTTTTCGTCACGCCCTTTTACAAGAATATCGCCACCGGCATTGACGAAAAAACCTGAAAATCCCTCAAGCTTTTCCGCCATTTTATCCACAGCATAACCCTTGCCAATACCACCCAGTTCGATGGGACTACTAAACTTCACTCGCCTATCGCCATCTTTTGAAAATTCAATCGCCCCCAAGTCCCCGTTTCCATTTTTTTCTTTAAAAGAATACTGCGCGTCGTAACCCCAATCTTCCAAAATTCCCTTCACGCTGAGATCAAAAGCCCCTTCGGTTTTCTTTTTCAATTCATCGGCAAATTTTAACAAGCCAAATAATTCCTCGTCAATCTCCACCCAATTACCTACTCGCGCGTTCAAATTTGCCAAAAAATTTCCGCCACCAAAACGCGAATATTTCGCCTCAAATTTTTTTGCCCAAGCAAAAGCTTCATCAACCGCCTCCTCCACAACAGTCTCGCCCACAACTTTAATCCACACTTTCGTGCCTAAAACATCGCATTCTTTAGCAATTAATTGCATGAGTCATTTTTTTAAAAACATCATTTTTGAGCCGAAGCCTCAATAGCGGCGACCGCCTCGTTGAATCCTCCACCGGTCAATGACGAACCATTCACCACTCCCGCGTGAACATTGTCCAATTTTTTACCGACAACAATGTCGCTCACGCCGGCAATAAATAATCCCTGAAATTTCTGCGAATTTGGATTTTCCGCGTTGCTGACAACATTTACGGACTCGACAATGTCGCCCTTCACAGTCACTGTCACGGTGACGGATTCCTCCCCGGCCGGTGAAGTATAGCTGCCTGTTTTGGTATAAGTTCCATCGGCATATTTTGTGGAAACTTTTACTTCCGGTTTAGGCTCAACCACCGGAGCAAGATCGGCTTTTGGCGTAGTGTCGATATTGGTTGTGGTATCGGATTTTGGGGTTGTATCGGTTTGAGGAGCGGCATCAGCATTTGGAGTTGTATCAACTTTTGTTTCCACTTTTTTATCATCTTTTTTAGTGGTCTGATCGGTCGTGGTTGTCACCGCGCCGCTAACCGCGGGTGCTGTAACAACCGGCGTACCGGTTTCGGGTCCGCAAGCCGTCAAAGTAAACAAAGATCCGGTAATAATCATTAAAAGAAATAGTGAACGCAGAGTTGTTTTTTCCATGGATTGGTAATAAATTGATATTGGACTGAAATATACCAAATTCACTATGGAACTCAAGCTCAACTCCGCCCAACAAGCCGCCGGAATCCTGGCAGTTTTTGCTATTGGCGCTATCACTAAAAATGATTTTCATTCGCAAGTCCTGATTCATCTCGCCGCCACTCTTGGCTTCGGACTAATACTTTTTTACATTTTTCAAGCGCTCACCAAACAAACTAAAAATATTTGGAACACTGTGATAAGTTGTCTGATAATTTTCCTGGTTTTACATTACGGCCTGAAACCGACTGACGCATTTGCCGCCATGATTGCCACTTTTGTCGTTCTGGTTTCCAAGTTTTTTCTGGAATGGAAAGGCTCACCGATTTTTAATCCGGTCGTTTTAGGTTTATTTGTGCTGGAATTACTCGCTTTGATTTTTCCAAATTTTCAAAACAGTTTCACCTCTTGGTGGGGTGCATCGTACTCTTTAATTTTAATAGCATTATGGATGGCTTTCTATTTAAAAACCTACAGAAAATGGGCGCTGACATTAAGCTATTTGATAGTCTTCGCGCTCGGCGTCTTGATATTTTACAAAGCTCCTCCGTCGGGCGGAAACTCCCTCGATTTTCTCAAATTCACGTTCACCGACAGCACGATTTACTTTTTCACTTTTGTTATGCTGGCCGAACCGCGCACTTCGCCACTGCTCAAAAAACAACAGATAATTTACGGCACAATGGCTGGAATTATCTCTATCCTAAGCCTTTTAACAAACTTCCCAACTTCCGCATTACTCGCAATTTTGATTCCAAACTTCTATTTTTTCATCACCAAATGGCTGATGCTGAGAAAGATGGCAAATGCCTAAAAAACCCATTTCACTAACGCTCTGCCGTGCCGTTTTGGTCTCAGGTGACTTGGCCCCCATGAGAATCAATTTGGGTAAACCCTCAACTTTCAGTCTCGACCGAAAGGAATGATTGGGTTCCCGTAAATTTGTTGATAGAGAGAGTAGATAAGACTCTTACAAACAAAGTAGAGCACCCCCCATTCTATCAGGAAAAAGCCCAAAGTAAAGGCTTGGCAAAGCCATTACCTGACTGCCAGCCATACTACCGAAAGTTATTCAAAATCAAAAAATACCACTACCCCTAGGTGCCCAAAAGTAAAATCATGCTTACTCGATCATGTAAATAAGATAGAACAAAGCCAAAAATCGAGAAATTAAAGACGTTGCCCATAATAAAAACATCAATCAGAATTATGACAACAAAATATTTCATCCCTTTTTCCAAATATTCGGCATATTTCGGATACCAACGACGCGGAATAATAAGTCCCAAAATCTTCGACCCGTCCAGCGGGGGAAAAGGAAAAAGATTGAAAATAGCCAAAAAAACATTCATATGAAAAAGTGTCTGCACAAAAAGTAAAAACGGCGCCCACATATATTCACCAAGATATTTCCATAAAAAAGCTACCGCAAAAGCCAAAATCAAATTCGCCACCGGTCCGGCCAAAGCCGTAAGAGCGCTATCCCTCACCGGATGTTTGAAATTTCTCGCGTTAACCGGAACAGGCTTACCCCAGCCAACAATCCAAGTTATTAAAAAAATAATCGTACCCACGGGATCGAGATGCTTTAGGGGATTTAGACTTAGACGCCCTTCCATTTTCGCCGTCGGATCACCGAGGTAATAAGCCACCAAAGCATGCGAAGCCTCATGAAAAGTCAGCGTCGCCAAAAGCGCCAAAAGAAAACTCACCACCTGCGCCAAATCCATCTGAAAAAATCCCATACAGAAACACCTTGCCACAAAAACCAATTAAATGCTATAAAAACTCGCACGCGTGCAAGCGCACAATGCACGAAGATGGTGGTGCGAGGCCACGGGCCGAGCGCGAACAAGCTGAGCGTGTGGCTCCGCCACCGCGAAGCGCAGTGAGCTTATAAACCGAGCGCACGGCGCGAGGGCGCAGCTAGCGAAGCATGTGGCTCCGCCACTGCTGAGCGACGCGAGCTTATAAAATAAGGAGGGATCGCATAGTGGTCGAGTGCACATCGTTGGAAACGATGCAGGGTCCTAAAGGCTCTCGAGAGTTCGAATCTCTCTCCCTCCGCCAAAATTCGGAATCAGAAGAAACGGACAAAGCGGGGTCGCGTGTGCAAAAACCAAAAAATTTCCTTGCATTTTTTTCGCGCCTCCTCCCCCCACCCCTCCGCCGCGAAGCGGAAAAAGAAATGGAAAGGAAATTTTTGGTTTTGCTTCGCCGTAGTCATAAATCCAGTTTAGGATCAGTAGATAATTTCTTTGAATAAATTGTTGACATGGTTTTAGGCATAGAATGTTGAGATGCGGAAAAGGAAGAAGTTAATATCGCGAACACCGCGAACTAAAGCCCTGAATCCTTTGAGTTTTGCGTTGAAACTTTCAGCCGATGCATTTGTTGAACCATTGGGAAAATAATTGAGAACTTTTCCAAGATTTTGTTCAACCGTACAACCTGCTGAAATCAGTTGTGAAACACCGGATTCTTTGACCTT
>JACRIB010000024.1 GCA_016235895.1 Candidatus Peregrinibacteria bacterium
CTAAAAAGGCACGAGTTTTTCCAGTTGGCGATTTGAGAAGAGATTTTGTTGATTTGGAGGTTTTTTGATGTGGAAAGCCAGTAACCTGAGAGAAAAATGCAGAAAGGTAATGAATGAATCGACGCAGAATGAGAGCGTATGCTTTTTGATGAATAACCGGTAACCCAAAAGGGCACCGGAAATTAATGAATTTGTGAGACGCTGAAGGTTGAAAAAGCTGATTGCAGAGACGTTTGTGGCGAATTGGATCAGGGCAACGAGATTGACGAACTTTTGATACTTTAAGACCCTGATTTTTTCAAGAAAAAACTTCTGTTTTGCACGCTTAAATAAATTTTCCACTCCCCATCTTTGCAAATACATTTCGACAATTTCTTTCGAAGTGTATGCCTCATTAAGATGGCACAACAAATGTATCGGAGGCTTCTTCTCAAGGTGTTTGCGTATGACCAGAGTGTACACAAACCGGCGATCCATAGAGGTATTGTTCTTGTTCATGAGATATATTTCATGAACTCCTTCCGGGAGTTCGGTGAGTCTGATTATGGCACCTGTTTCTTTCATCACGACAAGTCGTTTTTCTCTAAGGCGAGAGATAAATTGCGTGTTAACTTCCTGACGAAGATCGACAAAAAACTGTTTGCCGTCATTGCCGCGATCAAAGATAAATATCCCTTTCCCGCCGAATGACCGTGACAGGTTTTTCACAATTTCCTTGCGCGTTTGGTTGATGGTATGAATATCTCCTTCGTGTACACGGAGTTTTAGCAGAAGCCCGTTCACGCCAACGCCGTGGAGCGTATATCCCCGTTGTATCGTATTTGTGCTTCCGTCATGTACCCATGATAATTTTTCCATCCTTTTGGCCGACTCCTTTGAAATATCCGTGAGGTCATATGCGATTATCGTGTTTTTCTTAACTTCATTTTTTACCCTCTTTAAAGCCATTTCATCAACAACGTCCGGCAAATCAATGTTGCCGAGATGAAATGAATATTTATCACCCTGTCGTTTTGGACTCTTCCCGGGATGTTGCGCCAGCCTTCTCAAAATCGGCTCTCCGGCCACAAACAGCCCGCGAATCACTTCGGTTACTGCTTTCTTTTGCGGCCGTGTGAATCCTTTAAAAATACTCCGGCTGGTATTTTGTATCGTGTCGTGTATATATTTCATCATAGAAAAAGGGGTTAGTTTTAAAGGTCGTTCTTCAAAACTTTAACCCTTTTTTCACTTTTCAAATACGCCAATTTAACAGATTACATACCTAAAAACTCGTGCCTTTTTAGTGAAATTTACAGATTATTCTTCGCTTTTGCTTGAGGCCGCTGCTTTGCGTCTTATTTTTTCGTCCGTTTCTATATACGGCATTCCAATCAAGGCAGCCGCGTTAACAATGTCTATCATTTTTTGGCCGCCATCGCTTTCCACCACTTTGCTGAATGCTTTTCCGAATTGTTTGTAAGCATAATTTATTTTATCCTGTTTTTTCTTCTCGTCGGGATTTGCTATATCTCCAACATGGGTATCGTATATAAGAGTTGCTATTTTATTTAAGTCATCGTTCCCGTATGACGCGATTACCGCTCTTACCATTTTGTTCATTTGTTCAATATATTCCCTAGGGTGGGTATCACTGACTATTGTAGCGCCATCCAAACTGGCATCGCTTAGTCGCTGGTAACCGTCGTTTCCCTTTTCATATCTTTCGTTCATAATACCCTCAAAACGGACATAAGATTTAAATGCTTCCGTAAGTTTTTTTTTGTTGTTATTTTCTCCAAGGGATTTCATGTATTGGCTGAATCCTGGGATTACATTCGCGTATCCCTCAACCGTCAAGAATTTTTTGCTTCCGCTCAAGGCTTTACAAGAATCAGTTATAACTTGTTCATTTGCCGGAGGCAAGTACGCGAACATGTCATCGTGATCGATATTTTCAGCGTGTCTAAGAGCTTTATTTATACGATTTTCAGTTTCATCGCTTGGAATTATATATTTCCACATAAAGTCGTTTACCGCTTGGCTTGGCTTGTTTCTTTCAGGATTTGATACCTCTCCATTGTCAAAAAAGTGCACCCATTGTTTGTAATCCTCAAGCGTAAAATTATGCGATCTGCCGTCAGGACCTCTTTTCACTCCTTTCGCGCATATATATTCAAGAATAGGAAAGCGCGTCAACATTTCCGAATTTATGTGAGCTATTCTATCAAAACCCAGAATCGTATCTCCTTTTGAATTTACCGCGCCGACACCTTCCATCATGTAATAAATTTTGTCTTCCATGACCGCTTTTCCCGCTTCAATCGAATGTAAAAGCAATCCTTCATATTCTATTGGATCAACGAATTCACCATGCTTATGCTGTCTTAACAGTAACGAGAGTTTTCTTTGATGTCCTCCAGGCACGCCTTCCAGCTCTTTACCTTCTTCATAAAAGCTTTTTGCCTGTTGAGCAAAATGGCTTTTGTTGTGGGCGAACCATTCTCCGTAAACTCCGGTTCCCCAAAGAGAATCCACGGCTTCTTCAAGAAAGTCAAAACCCGTTCTAAAATCAGTCGGACTTATATGCGTGTACGGATCTCCGTTTGAAGGAATAGGTATTTTCGCGTGGCTGTTTGTGACAAATCTGTTAAGACTTTGCCAAAATTCAATATCGTCCCATCTTAACATTCCTTTGTCGGTAAGCACCATTATCGCGGCTTTTAATTCGTCTCTATTGTGAGTGTGGCGCAATCTTTCGCGAATTTCTTGAACACCCAATTGCTCAAATGATTCTTTAAACTGATTTACCTGTTCATTTTCCGCCGCCTGATGAACTCTTTTCATTTCAGGAGCAAAGAAAGGAGCGTGTTCGGCAACTTTCGAATATTTTTCCTTTTGTCTTCTTTCAAAACGTCGAATGTAGTATTCGTACATGGCTTTCCCCATTTGCCAAAGATCGTCCACGCTTAGGACGCGCGTTTGAATCCATAGACCTTTCGCAAAACCTATTTCCTCGCCGTGCGGAGGAAGTCCTGTTTTGTATATCGCATCGTAAGGGAGGGCTTCTTCGTAGATTCCGTTTTTTTTGCTATCACCCATTTTACTTTCGCCCTCTTTTTCATTATGTTCGTCTTTGTGACCGCGCGCGTGGTCTCCTTCATATGCGTGTTTTGGGATATGTTGAATCTGTTCTTCCTCTTTGTCGCCTATCGCGTGAGCAGGCGCTGTGGCACTTTGATTTTTGGAGTTCGCTTCGCTCACGCTACTTGCTAGCATACCTTCGGTATGCTTGGCATTATAAATATCCCCTTTTTGAGCCGATTCCATGAATGATCTTTGATTGAGCCGCTTTTTTGTGATTTTCGGTCTGGCTGATTTAAAGCCTCCCGATATCGCAAAAGCGGCAGGGGTAAGCGATGCAAAGTCGTTCGCAAACGGATAATCGTTATATTCCACTTCATAGAATTTTTCGCCTTTTTCATCCGTCCCTGTTCTTAATTTGGCTTTTCTCTCACGTTTATATTCATCCAAAAACACAACATTTGAGACTTCTCCATCTTTTGGAACTTTTACAGCTTTTTCTCCCGCTCCTCCTATTTCTTCAAATTTTTGTTTTTGCCATTCGTTCGCGCCTTCAACAAATTTCAAATTTCTTTCAGTTCTCGCGCGCGCGGAGGCATCGCAAATTTCCTGATCTTCTCCTTGTTCCGGCTTTCTTTTGAAGCCTTCCTGTTTTACGAAACGGGCAAATTCACCCAATGAAAAGACTTGCTGTTTCCTGTCAAAATACCAAAAATCAGACACGGAATTCGGCATTTTATGTCTTGGAATTTTCGTTACGGTATGATCCAGAACTATCACCTGTTTTCCGTCCCGTTCTTCAATATTTTCTATCGTGAATTCTTGTTCCTCTGCGCTACCGGTTTTTTTTGCCGTATACGTTTGACCTGCCGCGAGAGGTTTATACAAAGCTTCATCTTGAATTTTATCATTGAGGTCGTCCATGGAAGTTATGTCTTCATGGGCTTCCGTGCAGTTTAAAAATCCTATAAAATTCAGATATGTTTCGGATACAATATTCCCATTTTCGTCTTCATATTCAACCATCAATGTTCCCGCCGCGTCGTCTTCAATCACCATTTCGTCGTTTCTTCTGTCTCTGAATTCAATTTTTCTTATCGTAATTGACTGTTTTTCTTTTAGAGTTTTTCCCGTTTTTATGTCTATTTTTATGCCTTTATCAAGCGGCACGTTCGCGTCCAGAAACCATGTTTCCAGTTTTGAAACCGCGTCCATATCAAGTCCCGCGTTTCCCGAGAATTTTTTTAACGCTTTAAATTGGCTAATAGCTCTTTTTGCATATACGAGCCATTCTTGTTCGAGCTTGTCTTGTTCTTTCAATTTTTCATCTATAGTTTCCAATTCTTTTTTCAGTTTTGCCGCCAATTCCGTGCTGGGCGGAGTTTCCCCCAGAGCTTTTTTCAGTTCCTCATCTTTTTGATTCGATTCTTGATGAAGCTTGAATCTGTTTTGATTGATCCCTCTAAACTCTTTCAGTTTTGACTGTGGAAGTTTTTCTATTTTCCAGTTTTTATTTTTCCCGATGATTTCTTCCGTGGATTTTCTCACACTTTCTCCCGTGTCCGCGGACTGCATAATCACTTGCGCCGCTGTCCCCGTTCCCTCTATAGTTTGGTTTTCAATATCTTCTTCACGAAGTTCATTAAGTTTTTTTAAGTGGTCTTTTTCAGTTTTTAATGTAAGTTTTGGAGACGCGTCATCGCTTAATTTTCTTATCATTTCCGCGGCATATTCCTGTTCTTTTTCGCCTCCATCTTCCATCGCGGTTAAAAACCTCAGCGCGAATTTCCCTTTTCTCGGAAATTTGTCTTTTGCCAAACATTTAACAAAGCGTTTGTATGGATCTTTGCTCATCTTGTTCGGATCCATTACAAGTTCTCTTATTTCATATAAAACATCGTCTTCTATTTTCCCTTTTCTAAAGCTGTCGGCGATTTCTTTTGTGTCGGGATTGCCGGACTTCTCGATCTCGTCATACATTCTTTGCTGATCGGCCGATGTTTCGCGCTCTGTGTTTTTGTTATTATTTGTTGTCATGTTTTATAGTTTAGTGTGCGGACGGTGGTGGTGGTGTTGATGGTGGCGCGGCTGGTGATGGCGACGGTGTTGGTTGTGGCTGTGCGGACGGAGTATTATGTGCCGACACCTGTCCACCGGATGCAGATGCCGCCGGCGCGCCCGGAGTCCCCGGTATGACAGGAGTCAAAGCGGTTTGAACTTTCGTGTCGCTGCCAAGAGCATCAGATAATTTTTTATATTCAGCGGTTCCAAGATAGACTTCAACTTCCGCTTTAGTTGGAAGTTTTGTCCCTTGTTTAAGGCCTTGCAGAGCAAGTGTAATTCTACTTTTGTCTTTACTCTCAATTGCTGTGGTTAATGCAATTATTTTTGTTCTCAATTCTGTTGTAGCTGTTGTCGCGGCGTTTGGATCATTTGGATGTTGATCTTTTATTGTTTGGCCTCCGAGTGATGTGTCCGGTGTTATTGATTGAGGTGATTTTGGGGCTGTGGGTGGAGTAGCGGTGCCAGGACTCGTCGGCATGACCGCTCCTGTGATTCTAGGCAATTCTGCCAATCTTTTAAGGGCTTTGTCTATTTCCGCCTGATCACCGGAAGTGGTAATTGTATCCAATTCTTTCTTAACGTCAGGATGATCCCTTACAATTTCATTATACACACGATCATTGCGAACTTTAAATTCCCTGATTGCTTTAGTTGTTTCATCCCCTCCTTTTCTAAGCTTATCTTGATTTTGTCTCAATATCGCGTAAGCGTCTTCTTTTGTCTTAGTCACGGATTTCTCTCCCAATACTCTTAGGTCAGAATGCGCTCTCCCTGGAAGAAGATCACTAACAAGTTTTCTCTTCTTATTGTAGTCCTCTCTTCCAAGTTCATGAAAGAATTCTCCAACCTGAGAAAATGTATATTTTTTCTCTTCTCCTTTTTCACCGACTTGAACAGGAATTAAGTTCAAATGCCGCAGAGGTAAATTGCCGATGAATTTGCCGGCGGTTAAGAGTCCTCCCTTAATCATTTCCGTAACAGGAGCGGCAACAGATTTGCTTGCTGCGGTGAATACTGCAAGCCAGATTACTCCTAAAGTTCCGACCGCGACCATCAGATCTTGAAGTGTGTTTAAACCAACTACCGGAATCCCTTTTGTAGGATCGAATTGCAATGTAATGTCGCTTGAAATAGGGCTTATGCTTTGCATTGCCCTAAGCATTATCCATCCCACTGTCATGGCAAACGCTATTCCTATCGGGGCTATCGCTTCCTGAACGAATTTATCTATCAATTCACCGAATCCTCCTTTTTCTTTTACTGTGGGTATCGCCATTCCTATAAGAATTATCGGAGACGCGACAATGCTTATCCAAAGAACGACCAAACGAGCCAGAAGTACAATGAACAAAGCTATGAATGAAGCGGCATAAATCAAATACATCAATAATGAAAATATCGTGCTGATCAGCATCGCGCTTATCTTCCCTTCGATTAGGGATTGAGCATTAACGTCTTGGTAATATACAAGTCCGGACATATTCAATGCCATCGCGAGAGCCGCGTTTCTGCTCCCGAATTCCTGCAAATATAATTTGCCGCGGGTGGTGAGCTTTGTTCCGTCGCAGATTTCATTGTTTAAACTACCGGTTATTTCTTTGTTAAACGTATCTTCTTTTTTGTCCGCGTATGTATGAATGTAGCCTTGTACCTCCTGGAAAGTTACAGCCGTGCTTAATTGCTGAATGCCCGATGGATCAGTTATGTATTTCGCCGCGGTTGTCTTATAGATCAATAATTTTCTTTCTTTTTTAAGGTCATCTTCGCTTATTGTCGCGTTTGGAGGTTTTCCTTGAGTGGCAAGACAGTACCGTTTTATAACTCCCGCGTCCTTTGGAGAGTTTCCGTCAACAATGTTACTCAGTCCTATGTTCACTTGGCTCGGCAGTGAGAATATGCTTGTCGTAAGCGTATTTACCGCGTCCAAAAAGACCTTCATCCCTATGTATGAAAAATTTACCGCGACGATGCCGATTATTATTTTCGGAAGGATGGTTTTTATTGAATATGAGCCGTTTTCTTCTCCTATTCCCAAAATATTATAAATAGCCACGCCGACGAGACCCAAAACAAATAAAATATTTACAATATTTCTTATGGGTATCCATATTTCTCTTATGCGCTCAGCCATGCCGCTTCCGAAAAGCAAACTGTTGTCCAAAAGTCCGCCTATTATCGTAACAATCGGCCAAATGAGCAAATCCAAGAATTTTTGAATGCTAAGAATTCCTTTAAGTTGAGCTTTTATTGCTTTTTGGTCTTCCTCGTCAATTATGGGTTGAACTTTACATACAATCTTTGTTTCATCCACAGATACTTGCATGTATCCTCCTTCCAGATCCGAACATTTTGCGTTTGTATCAGTACTTGTACATTTTGTTTTATCTTGAGAGTCTTCGGTCCATCCGCTTGTCCCGCATTTTGTCGTCCCTTCCGCAGCAAAAGCCATATTTTCAGTCGCGACCATTGAAATATTCAGGCCTAAGACCAATGTTATCAAGAGAATTTTTATGCTATTTTTAATCAATGATTTTTGCTTCATTTTTAGGATAAAATTTCAATTATTTTTGTAAGGAAATGCCATGCGTGGCTTGGCATGGTCAAAACTTGAGCGCTGGTATCGCTTGATCCGGATGAATACAGTATTCCCAAAAAACTTCCTCCGGTTCCTATCGCCGCCCATTTGGCAAGTGTCGCCGCGCCGTTTTTTGCCGCCGCGGATGCTGTTTTTACTCCCACGTCTTCTTTTTTTTCCGTATTGCCTTCGCCTTGAACGGATGTACCCTCCGGCATTCTTAGGTTTGGTTTTGTTTTTTTTCGCGATCCGCTTTCATCCAAAAGCATAGTCGCGAGGACCGCTTTTTTGAGGCCTTCCGAAGGACCGGTGGTCTCATTTATAACTTGTTGTGTGGAATTTTCTTCTTCGGTCATAAATTTTAAGTTTTAGGCTGGGTTTTTTCCTTCGATGAAGCTGAATTGTTCACGCCTTCGGCGCGCTTGGCAGATTCATATTCCGTTTTCGCGCTTTTTGCTCCGATGTTTAATGTCCAAAATGATTTTGCGAGTCTCATAAATTCCGTGTCCGTACCACCCACTTTTTGAATATCGGCAAGCAGGTTTTCATAAATTTCTTTTTCTTTTCCCTCTTTCTTTGCAATTTGTTTCCGTATCCACTCCGTGAATTTTCCTATCTTCATCATCATTGCCGGCAAAGGATTTTCTTCCGTGCCGATTCCTCTTTTGGTGTCCAAAAGATACGCAAATATTGCCTTTGCACCTTCATAATCATACGACTTAAAAAATTCATCCCATTTAGGGTTGCCTTTGATAATTTTGACCAAAGTATTTTTTGCGTATTTTTCTTCTTCCTGTTTTCTTTCCGTTTTTCCTTTCAATTTATCACCGATAGAACCATCCTTTTTTGCCGCGCTAGCGGCAGTAGTCGCAGCAATACCCGCTAAAACGTAAGGGTTTTTAAAAAGAGTAAATATTTCTCTTGGATTTTTCCATATTTTTGTTGCCATACCATGCACCACTGCATTTACACCCGCCGTGGCGATCCCCCATATCTGTGCGAGAGTAAGCGCTATGTTTCCAAGACTTAGCATTTCTGCTCCCCTGTTTCTGGAGAGATAAGATGTGTGCAGAAGCTTTTTCCCTTCCTCGTAAAAATTGTTTTGGGCTGTCCAAAAATCACCATATTGTTTTTCTCTTGTTTTAAAATCGGCTTTTAATTCGTCAAACATCACGCTGGCTTGAATAATTCTTTTCATCTCCTCCGGACTGAAACATCCGTATTTGTTGCCTTCCTCCAAAAATTCCAAAGTTTGTTTGGCGGAAAGTTTTCCCTCTTTTACGTAACGCAAGCCAAATTCCTCTCTGTCCTTATCCTCCATAAAACCAAGTATTACCCACGCGAAAGGCCTTATTTCCGCCTTGCCTTCCAGTATTTTTGAAAGTTCCAAAAATACCTCTTCCTTGCCGTGGGCAACACTATGTTCCGTTCCATTTTCCGATTTTTCGTTTATTTTAAGAACGTATTTTAATGCTTTAACCATGCCCGGAAATTCTTTTCGTTTCATCAAAAGATTCGCGACCGCGTCGACTTTACTGTTCGCGCTATGCATCATTCTGGCAAGAACTTCAGCTGAAATCCGTCCTCCTTCGGAAGACCCCGTAAGCGCTTCAATATATGCCTGAATCACAACCACAGCTTCATCCATGTGTTTTTTGAACGGATCCGTGGCTTCCGTAAGGTCGTTCAGGGTTATATATTCCCCTGACGTGTTTCTTTGCTCAAAAGTTTCTCTTGTCTTATTCCATTTTTCTCCGATATCTTTAATCGGCGCCAAAAGCCCTTCTTTCGCGGCGGCGGCCGCGAGACCTGCTCTTTGCGCGTCATATCTGGGATATTTTTCCGCAAATTTGTTTGATATCGCCTCTCTTGCTTTTCTTTCCGCTTCGACTTGCGCCGCTCTATCCATTTGCAGATGGCCGGCTTCCAGTTTTATGTGTTTAGCGCTTCGTCCGGCCGGATTTGGGTTTGGAGTAACGGTTAATCCCGGCGGGTTTTGTGGTTGCGCGGGATGGGTTTCGACAGGTTTTTGTCTTTCCGGTTCAGCCATCGTTAAATTTTAAGAAGTTTTATTATGATATCGCTTATGGATTCATTTTTATCTTCAAATTCCGGTATCTTTTCAATAAGACAATCTCTGACTTCAGCCGGATTTTGATAGTTTAATTCAATCGGTATATTTACGGCAAAATCCCCATTTACTTTTATGTGCAATGTTTTTGTATGAGGCGGATAATATCTTATCCAAAAGCCTTTTATCGCGCCGAATGGATATTTTCTGTGTCCCACTTTTATTCCGATATCGGAAATAATCACTTTTACCTCTTTTTGCCCCTCACGATGAATAATGGCATACACAACCACAAAAGTTACAATAGCCAAGGAAAATGTCCATGCCTCATACCAAATTCCCCAGGCAATAAGCCCTAATGCAAGCAATGAAATTACAATTTTCCAAACAATCCCACGTTCATGCCTTGGATATTCTGCCGTAGTCCATGAAATTCTTTCGTGGTCGAAAGAAGACGGGAGACTGCGAATATACTCCTTGTGTTGCGCTCTTTTCAGCTTTCTTTCTCTAAAGAACCTATGAAAAACGTGTCTTGCTGCGTCAACTTCGTCGCTTCCTCCTCGCCGTACAAGCTCCTTATTTGTAAGCTCGCTTCGTCTCACAACTGGCAGAGCCAGATTGTTCGCCTCGCTGCGCGGCTCCTTCGAAAGCTCCTCGTTTCCTTGCAATCCATCGTTTTTCAGAGGTTCTCTGAGTTTTGTTTTTATTTTTGCAATCAATTTTTCTTTTTTTATTTTTTTTAGTTTGATAAGCTTGCTTCGTCTCACAACTGGCAAAGCCAGATTGTTCGCCTCGCTGCGCGCTCGGCCCGTGGCCTCGCCGACGAAGCTGTTCACATAATGTTTTTAATATTTCTTTGTATTTTACCACAAAAAAAGCCTTTTTGAAAGGGAAGTTTCAGAAACGTGGATTCTAAAATAAAACCGACCACTTGAGATAGAATAGATATGATCAAATATCATCTAACCCAAGTGGCCTATGGAACAGATTAATTTCACAG
>JACRIB010000110.1 GCA_016235895.1 Candidatus Peregrinibacteria bacterium
ATACTTTGTTCACCGCAAAAGAAGCGGAAATTGAAAATATTCCCATACTCGAAAAGGTCTTTCTCTGCATCCTCAAGGCAAAAAGAAACATTTTGGAAATCACGGCAATCGGACTGAAACTTGTACTCGAAATGCTCTCCTTCGACACTTCCCTGAAGTCCATTATGCGGCTGCTGCAAAAGAAAAAACTAACTTTATCCTATGGATTTTTGTAGAATGTCAGTTTTATTCTCTTGACTAAATGATTCATTATGGCTGTGCATATTGATGATTTGGCCAAAATAAGGTAGAATTTCTAGATTTAAAAATAAAAATGAAAATAAAATATATCTTTATAGCTTTAATTATTTTGGTGGTTGGAGTGCTTTCAACTGGCAGTTTTGCGGCTTCTTCTGTTGCTTCTACGGTTATTCCTGTGGAGGCTTATGGAATGGATACGATTGCCGGCAGTCCCGTTGTTCTAAGGACTTCTAAAATTCAAGCTGGTTTGCCGGTTACTTTTGTCGTCACACAGCCAAATAATCAGCAAATTCAAATTGAGGGAGTGAGTGATAGCTCCGGTGTGGCTTATGCCAAATTGTCCGATTATTACACGAAAGCGGCCGGCGCTTACAGTGTTGCGGTTGCGGTGAATTCATCTTATCAAAATCGCGCAAATTCTTTTACAATCCTCCCCGAAAAATTGTCGATGATCAATTCCGAACTTTTGCCCAGGGATCAAGTGATTCATGTTGGTTCGGAGGTTGCGAATTTAACCGTTAAATTGAAGGACGATTTCAGTAATTCCATAAGCGGTCATATTGTTAAATTAATTTCCAGTGCCGAAAACGATAATGTCGTTTATCAAAACGGTAGTAATGTTTCGGATAAAAACGGCGAAGTGCATTTCAGGGTAAATCCCGGAGTCAGCGGTTTGGTCAGTTATTCTTTGTATGATTTGACAGCCGATCAAGTTTTAAACAGTCGTTCAAAAATAGTTTATTTTGATTCTTCTAATCAGGTTTTCAATAAGCAGGGTAGCGTGAAACTGGCCGCGTATCCCACGCGGCACGGAGCCTTAGCATCGGCCGCCTTTTCAGGTTCAAATGAAGGTAATGCCGCCGGTCCCGTGGATCACTTTGAAGTTCAAGATGTGCCTGCGGTTATTACGTCAGAACAAAGCGTTACCTTGAAAATAACGGCTTATGATTCTTCCGGTCAGCCAGTTTCCAATTATGCCGGAACGGTGCGTTTTTCGGTGGATGGCGCTAATTCCGGTTTTGCCACTTTGCCCAATGATTATACTTATTCCATTCAGGATCAAGGAAGTCATGTTTTCAGTTTGGCTTTTAATTTCAAGCAGCCCGGAGTTTATAATTTGAAGATTACCGATTTATCAAATGTGGCAATTCTTGGCACAAAAAGTATTACTGTTACCGCTGCTACCGGCTCTAATTCTTCTTCCGGTCAATCCGGCATAACTCTTACCAATCCCGCTGCGGGCGCTTACAGTTCAAACTTGCAAGTGGTGACCGGTACGGCTCCGGTTGGCGTCAAACTTAAAATTTTTGATAATAATGCGGAAATTGCTTCGATTGTAGCCGATGCTAGCGGAAAATTTTCTTACACTACCGGCTTGTTGGCCGATGGCGCGCATAAATTGTATGTTGCCAGCGTAAATGACATTGGCACGGTAATTACCACCAGTGCCACAGTGGATTTTACAATCAGCACAAAAGCCGCGAAAATTTCTCAAATCGTAGTGGATCCGAGCGGGGTCGTGGATCCCGGAACTATGGTCAGCGCGAAGGTTTATTCGGATGATATTTTATCCAAGGCGCAATTGGTCGTGGCGGGAAACGTTTATGATTTAACAAAAAATCCAGCCGGCTATTATGAGGCTTCATTTAAAGCTCCAATCGATTTCGGTCAATATAAATTGGCTTTTGATTTTGTCAGCGAATTGGGTAATGAATCCAAATCGGAAGATAAGGTTTTGCAAGTTGGAAAGGTGGGTCCAGGTGGTGCTGGTGCCAAGCCGGCGATTGTTACCGGACTCATCGTGCAGCCTGCCGATGGAAAAGTGATTTTGAACTGGTCCGCGCCAACTTCATTGGCCAACCAAATTAAAAATTATCGTATTTATTTCGGTAATTCTCCAAATCAGCTGTCAAACGCCGCCGATACTTTTACCAATGCCACAACCTGGTATATCCCAAATTTGCAGAACGGTACGCAGTATTATTTTACCGTGGCCGCGGTGGATATGAAGGGCAATGTCAGTGATGGTTTCGACAAAATTCTTCCGGCTATGCCGAGCGGGGCGGTGAATAAAGTTCAGCCTCCGGATGTGCAGAACGGCAGTGCGGGCAAGGATCAGGTCAAATATATGAATGGCGACACCAGCAAGACCGGTCCGGAAATTTCCTGGTTATTTTTGTTATCTGTTTTGGGAGGATTTTTCTATACTTTCATCCGCAAAAGAAAATCGGAGTAAGTGAATTGATTGGGTCGGCTTGATTTGGTATTATCTTTTTCGTATGGATAAAATTGTCATGATCAGTTATTTGATAACGGCGATAGCGGTTTTGAAAAATTTGCTTTTGCTGGCGATTTTATTTCGATCGATTGCGGCTTCTTTTTTTGTCAGTCCTTATGCGCAAAAAGGCGTTTTTTTGCAATTCCTGTACGATGTTTCCGATCCGTTTATCAATTTGGCCAAGAAGATGCCTCATACGATCTCGATGATTGATTTGTCACCGATGATTGCGATGATCGTGGTGGATTTGGGTGGACGTTTGTTGATAGTTATGTTAACCCATTTGGCATGAAGGCAACAATTAAAATTTATGATACTTTGAGGGCGAAAAAGGTTGATTTTGAGCCTTTGAAAGATGGCAAAGTGGGAATTTATGTTTGTGGACCGACTGTTTATGACAGTGCGCATTTGGGGCATGGGCGTAGCGCTGTTTCTTTTGACTTGATACGTCGCTATTTTATTTATCGTGGTTACCAGGTGAATTATGTTTCAAATTATACGGATATTGATGACAAGATGATTGATCGGGCGAAAAAAGACGGTATTACGGTGGAAGAATTGAGTAAGCGCGTGATTCCAATTTATGCCAGGGACTATGGTAATTTGGGCGTTATGATACCGGATGTGCAACCGCGAGCAACGGTGTATGTGCCGGAAATGGTTGAGTTAATTAAAAGATTGGAAAAAGATGGTTTTACTTATGTCTTGGATGATGGTGTTTATTACGAAATTGGTAAATTTAAGGAATATGGAAAATTGTCGAAACAAAAACTGGAAGATTTGAAAGTGGGCGCGAGAATTCAAGTAAAGGACAATAAAAAAAGTCCTTATGATTTTGTACTTTGGAAATTCAAAAAAGAAGGAGAGCCGTTTTGGCCCAGTCCATGGGGTGATGGGCGCCCCGGCTGGCATATCGAGTGTAGTGCGATGACCTGGAAAAATTTGGGTGAGAGATTTGATATTCATGGAGGTGGTTTGGACCTTACGTTCCCCCATCACGAGTGTGAAATTGCCCAGTCGGAGCCGGTTTTTGGTAAGGGATCGTTCGCAAAATATTGGCTGCATAACGGTTTTATCAATGTGGATAATGAAAAAATGAGTAAAAGCTTGGGGAATTTTTTCACTTTGAAAGAAATTTTTGAAAAATATGACCCGAAGGTGGTGCGCTTTATGTTTTTGCAAACGCATTATCGCAATCCGGTGAATTTTTCCAATGTATTACTGGATCAGGCGAAGGCGGGACTGGCCAGGCTGCATGATTTTGTTAGAACTATTAATAACTTATTGGAATTGGCTGAGGATGGTGATGTTTCTAAAAATTTGGAAGCTGCAATAAAGGTTGCGCAGGCTAATTTCGAAGCTGCTATGGATGATGATTTTGATACTTCTGGTGGACTTGGTGCAGTTTTTGAATTTGTAAAGGAAATCAATGTAATGATGTCGAGGGCAAAATTGAACAGGCAGGAATTGGCTTATGTATTAGATTTTTTGGCGATGGTGGATAAAGTTTTGGGAGTTGTTTTTGTAGAGGTGGCAAAATTGGATACTGATGTTGAACATTTAATTGTTGAACGTGAAAAAGCTCGAAAAAGTAGAGACTTCAAAAGGTCCGATGAAATTCGTGACGAACTGTTGAAAAAGGGTATTGTTTTGGAAGATACGCCACAAGGAACTATTTGGAAAAGAACTTAACGCGAGTTTTACTTTTTCTTACGTCTAATAAAACAGATGCGTCGTGAGAAGGTTTTATGAATTGAACATTTTTAAAATCAGATCATTGTAGATTGTTGATCTGTGGCCAATCTTGAAAATTTTCACTGTATTTTTTTCAATTCTGAAAATGACCCTGTAGTCTCCTATTCTAAGTCTTCTGTACCCTTTTAAAGATTTCCTTAATGGTTTTCCGAATATTTCCGGCATCGTGGTAAGCTTTTTCTCAATATCTTTTTGAATTTGTTCTCTGGGAATTTTTGGAAGTTTTGGAATCTCTTCTTTAACTACTTTTTCCGCATATTTTATTTCGAAAATCATGACCAGGCTTCTTTATGTGAAATAAATTTTGCATCTTTTGTGTCTCTCTCCCCGGCTAGTTTGTCCCATATCTCATCTTCATCTATTTCTATGGCAATTTTAAGCAATTCGACCGCTTTTGTGGCGGTTGGTACATTGTCTCGATCAGCGAGCTTTTCCAGGATTATTTCCAGGTCCTTAGGAAGACTGATATTGATCCTTTTTTTGTTGGTTGCCATGGTTTGCATATTTATTTCCTTGTTATAGTGTATCATAAGTGTATCACCTTTGCAATAATAAAATGCTTATAATCTGTATATAGCACACGAAGTTAAAATTTTCTTAAAATAATTCTAAAAAAATTTTAAAATATCTAAAATTTAGAGTGTTTTGTAAATTTTGCTGATATCACCGGCACCCATCGTTACGATGATGTCGAATTTTTGGTGATTTTTTTTGATAAATTCGGCGGTTTTTTCTAGGCTTTTGCCGTTTTTTGCATGGGGTTGATGTTTTTTTATTTCACTCAAGAGCATGTCGACGTTCATTGATTTCACATCCTCATCACTATCGCGAACTTTGTAAATATTAGGAATAATAACTTGGTCGACCGCATTGAAGGCATAAGCGAATTCCTTTAATAGTAATTTTGTGCGGCTATATTGATGAGGCTGAAATACGCACAAAATTTTGGTATCGGGATGCTGTTCGCGAATAGCCGCAAGTGTCACTCTTACTTCCGTCGGGTGGTGGCCGTAGTCGTCAATAAATTGGGTTTTTCCAAGCTTTTTCTTTTTGTATTCCAGGCGGCGCCAACTGCCTTTGTATTGGCGGATGGCTTTTTCGATTGTGCTTTTGCCGATTCCGAGAATTTGCCCTACCTGAGCGGCATTTGTGGCATTGTTAACATTAAATTGTCCTGGAATACCGGGCTTGATTTTTAAATCTGTCTTCTTCCATTTTATAATTTTTGCCGAACAATTTTTTAAAATAGGGGCGAGATTTTTTTCTAACCCATGTACGATGATGTAGCCGTCTTTTGGCACTCTCGTAGCAAGTTCATTGAAGGCTTTTTGATAATCTTCCAGGTCCTTGTAGTAGTCCAAATGTTCGACTTCGATATTGGTGATAACGAGAATTTTTGGCTGAAAATGCAGAAAGGAACGACGATATTCGCAGGCTTCAATTATCAGATATTTGCTCTTCCCCACCCTGAAATTTTTGTTTTTAAATTCTCGAAGCTTGGTGCCGATAACCACGGTCGGGTCCAATTTTCCAGCCGTTAGAATCAGTGAAGTCATGGCGGTGGTGGTGGATTTTCCGTGAGTGCCGGCAATGGCGGTCGTGAAATATTCCTTACTTAATTCGCCGAGAGCTTCCGGATAGGACAGACAGGGTATTTTCAGTTTTTTGGCTTGCTGTAGCTCCGGATTGTTTGCGGGAATTGCCGGTGAATAAATTACTATTTGATGTTTCCGTGTGACGTTTTTGGCGTTGTGGCCCGGGTAAGCTTTTATACCATTACGTTTGAGGTTTTCCGTTAATTCGGACGCGCAATTATCCGACCCGGAGATGATTTTTCCTTTGGCGTGCAGTATTTGCGCCAGACTGGAAGTACCGATTCCGCCGATGCCGATGAAGTGAAAATATTTTTTAGCCAGAAGTGACATGGTTTTGCTTTTGATGGTTTAGATTCTATGCTAAAGTTCGGGCGATTTAAAGTTTTTTATGTCATTCCGTTTTTCCTATACTTCGAATTTTACCAAGTTAATTATTGTTGTGGAATTTATTTTGGTCGGTTATTTATTGTATTCATTGACCAGGAATATTTACAACAGTTACCAGGTGGATCAGGTAATTGAGTCTTTTCAAAAAGAAAACGCGACGATTGAGGAGGAAAATCGCAAGAGAATTGAAGATTATCTTTATTTCACTTCCGAAGAATATATCGATAAAATTGCCAAACAAAATTTGGGATTGATAAACAAAGGTGAGGAGGTAATAGTTTTGGCTCCGGATAGCACGAAACCAACAGAAAATGGAGATAATGCCGGGAATGATCAAGCTGGTGTTTTGACCAAAAGAAGTCGGATGTCTAATCCTCAACAGTGGTGGGATTTCTTCTTTGGAAGATAGTTTTTATTGAAGTGCCGCGTTTGACTTTAGTGATTTTTTACAGTATTTTTTCTGGGCTTACGAAGCGGGGTAGAGCAGAGGCAGCTCGTCGGGCTCATAACCCGGAGGTCGGTGGTTCGAATCCACCCCCCGCAACCAAAATTTGCTTTTTCAGTTTACCTGTCAGGGTAGCTCAGTTGGTAAGAGCGTCGGATTCATAACCCGGAGGTCGAGAGTTCAAATCTCTCCCCTGACACCATGGAGGATGCTTCTAGTTGACAAAATAATCATTTGACATATTTTGCTGTTTTTGGTAGATTTGTCCACCAAACATTTAATTAAAAATTTATGAAATTATCACCAGGTGAGAATGAAGTTCCTCAAAGTGAGGGTTTACGTGGTTTTGATGTACCGGAAGATGGTGGTAATGGCTTCGGTGTAATGTCGGGAATAAGATCAAACCTTAGAAGGGTTTTACCTTTTGTCCTTACCTTGATGGCATCCTGTGGTGGTGCGGCCGGAACGGTCAAATCATCGGATGTGCTCGAGCGGCTCGGGGTAGCTGAAAAAGCCTACGATGGTGCCAAATCCGAGGCTCTGGCCTTGGATGACGCGGCGAGGGCGGCGCGACAAAGAGCTGATGCGGCGGCACAGGCTCGTTTGCAGGCGGCACAAGTTTTGGCTGGTACCCTTGGTGAGGCGGAAAAGCTTCGTGAAGCTCAAGCCAGGGAATTTAGGGACAGAAAGTGTGGATTGAATCCCGGACTTTGTGTTAATCCGGAGGTCGTTCAACCCGCGTTCGTTGATGTGAAGATTGAGGCCTTCGGGGACGGCGGAATTTCACGTTTACCGGGATCTTCTTATCCTTCAGGTTGGGAGATTACCTTCGCCAATGGCAAGTTTATCCTGTTTGTCAACGGTCAGCCGAAGGTGGCGATATCCGATCCCAGCGCTGTTGGTAAATGCTTCCGTTTTACGACGGATGGAGTGTCGGAAAAAGCTTGTCAGTAACATTGATTGCTTGTCGAAAGTGTCACCGGTGAGATTTCTTTGATTGAAAGGCCTACGTAGTTTCACGAATCTCAAGTGCACCCCCGGAAAGAAAAGGGATGTAGAATAGGTATGCATAAATATCTAACCCTACACCCCATGAAACTATATCATCCAACGAAAGGATTGAAAGGAATTCGTACAGTTTTG
>JACRIB010000113.1 GCA_016235895.1 Candidatus Peregrinibacteria bacterium
AAATATGCCGCTTTGAAGCATATGGCGGCTGATCGTTCACCAAAATCTTTGGGTACAAAAGTAAAGACCGGTGAAATTATTTATCACCACGATGTGACAAATCAGTGGATTTGGAATCAATTCTAGATTTGCCAAAAAGGGCGGAAAGTGTTACGCTTCTGCCCTTTTTTAATTATTGTATGCCAGAAGGTGGTGAACATGGTGAATTATTTAGCGAGGCGCCGACACAGCCTGGTTTGGGTGCGATGCCTGATCCGAATGATTTGCAGGAGGCTTGGCATGTGGAGGGGAGACATTACGGAATGCGTGGTCCGGGTATTCAGCAAACTGATGATGAAATCGAAATTGGGAAAATTGAGGTGAATGGTGTGCAGTATCAATTTAGAGTTTCTTTTGTGAGTCTGGACAATGTTGATTCGAAAATTTTTCCTACAAATAAGAGAGTTGTTACTGAAGTTGGTGTGGATTTGTGAGCACGGCCGAATTTTGCGGTTTGTGTGATGCCTGGCTGGGGTGAGACTACGGCGCAATTTGAAGGTGATTTTTTGGAATTATTGTTGGAAGAATTAAAAGTGTGTGGTTATAGAAATCCCAAGGTGGTGGGTGTGAATGTTTCAGGGCGTGGTACGGCGGAGTATATGGCTGATGAAAATAAGAAGCGAATTTCTCGTATAGGCATGATGGATGAGCAGAGAGAACAGGTGAGAATGGTGTTGAGGGGATTTTTGAGCAAGTGATTTTGTTGACAGTTTTTGATGATGCAGGCAGTATGTGTTTGTAATTATGAAAAATAGTTTTGTCACAAACTGCGTACAGAATTTAGGATTCCTTCTGCTTAGGAGACTGATTTTGCGTTAGTGTTTGTAATGACTATAGATTTATACACACTGACGCATATGGTCGGTGTTTTTTATTTGTATTTTTAGAATTATGGCGCGAAATATTATTCAGAAAATTTGGGATAGTCATGTGGTGGTCATGAAGCCTGGTTTTCCTGATGTGTTTGCGATTGATTTACATTTGATACATGAAGTGACTTCGCCGCAAGCTTTTCAGATGTTGCGAGAAAAAGGTTTGAAATTTCATGCGAGTGAGCGGGCGATCGCGACCATCGACCACAATGTTTCCACGGCTCTGAATCGAAAAATTGCGACGGCCGCAGATTCACAAAAACAGATTACGACTTTGCGTAAAAATTGCAGTAAGTTTGGCGTGAAATTGATGGACATGGATAGTGGCAGGCAGGGAATAGTGCATGTGATTGGTCCGGAATTGGGTTTAACGCAGCCGGGAATTACGGTAGCGTGTGGAGACAGTCATACTTCAACTCATGGTGCTTTTGGGGCTTTGGCTTTTGGAATTGGAACGACCGAAGTGGGGTACGTGATGGCGACGGGATGTTTGTTGCAAATGAAACCAAAGACCATGAAGGTTAATTTTATCGGTGGTTTGGAAAAGGGTGTGACGGCGAAAGATTTGATTTTAAAACTAATCGCGCAAATTGGCGTGGCCGGGGCGCGTGGGCATGTGATTGAGTATGTTGGCGAGATTATAAGCGCGATGTCCATGGATGAGCGCATGACGATTTGTAATATGAGTATTGAATGTGGCGCGCGGGCCGGGTTGATTGCGCCTGATGAAGTGACTTTTGAGTATTTACAGGGACGTCAATGTGTGCCAAAGGGTCGTAGGTGGGTGGAGGCTGTTCGGTATTGGGCTTCTTTAGTCAGTGACCAGATGGCTGAATACGATCAGGTGGTGGAAGTGAATATTGACGATATGGCGCCAATGGTAACGTGGGGTTTTAATCCGGGACAGGTGATTGAGGTGACTAAAAAAATCCCAGCTGATGCCGATGGGCAGGCTTTAAATTATGTTAAATTAAAGGCCGGGCAGAAGATTGAGGGTGTGCCGGTGGATTATGTTTTTATTGGTTCTTGTACGAATGCGAGGTTATTTGATTTGCGAGAAGCGGCGAAGATTTTTGAGAATAGAAAGGTGGCAAAAGGAGTGACGGTTTATGTGGTTCCAGGATCAGAAGAGGTTATGAGGCAAGCTAAGATTGAAGGTTTGGATCGAATTTTTGAGGCTGCGGGTGCTATGTTTAGAAATCCGGGCTGCAGTATGTGTTTGGCGATGAATGAGGACAAAGTGCCGGAAGGAAAAAGGTGTGCCTCGACCAGTAATCGTAATTTTGTTGGGCGACAAGGAGAGGGTGCGGTCACGCATTTAATGAGTCCGATTATGGCGGCAGCGGCAGCGGTGACAGGAAAAATTACAGATGTGAGGAAATTACTTAAATAAAATATGCAGAAAATTATTAAATCAAAAATAGTGCCATTACCACGTGCGAATATCGATACCGATTTGATTATTCCGGCGAATTTTTTGACGACGACAAGCAAACAGGGTTTGGGTGCACATGTGTTTGCCAGGCTTCGGATGATGGAGGAAAATTTCCCTTTTAATTTAAAAAAATATAGAGACGCTAAGGTTTTAGTGGTGAAGAAAAATTTTGGTTGCGGCAGTTCGCGTGAACATGCAGTTTGGGCGCTTAAAGACTGGGGAATTGAAGTGGTGATAGCGTCGTCTTTTGCGGATATCTTTTTTGGCAACGCGCTGAAAAATGGAATTTTGCCGATTGTTTTGGAGGATGAGATCGTGGAGGAAATTTTTGTGAAGGAAAAAAAATCGGAAGGTTATGAATTGGAGATAGATTTGTTGCGTCAAGTCGTGAAAATGCCCGATGGTTTAACAAGTGGTTTTGCAATGGATCCTTATCATAAAGAATGTTTGTTGAAAGAAATAGGTGATTTGGATTATTTGTTGTCGCAAGCGAAACAAATTGAAAATTTTAATAAAAGGCATGCTGGAAAAATATTTTTTGATACAACAATTTTATGAATAAAAAAATAGCTGTTTTGGCGGGAGATGGAATTGGACCGGAAATTATGGCGGAAGCTCTGAAGATTTTGAGAAAAATTGAAGGAATTTCTGGTCATAAATTTGAGTTTGCAGAAAGCCTGATTGGCGCATCGGCATGGGAAAAATATGGCGAACACTTTCCTAAAGAGACCGTGAGAATTGCTGAAAATGCCGATGCGATTTTATTTGGATCCGTTGGTGGTCCAGTTGATAAACAAATGGAACCGAAATGGAAAGATTGTGAAACGAATTCTATTTTAGCGATTCGTAAACATTTTAATTTTAACGTGAATTTGAGACCGGTAAAATTATATTCCGCGTTGAAAAATGTCTGTGTTTTAAGGCCGAATATCGTGGAAAAAGGAATAGATATGCTCTGCGTGCGTGAGCTTTCGCAAGATGTTTATTTTGGGAAACATGAGACGAGTGGGGAAGCGGGAATGCGTCATGCTTTTGATGAAATGTCTTATGACGAAAAGGTGATTGAAGCTATTGCTCACGCGGCTTTTAGGGCGGCGATGTTGCGTAGAAAAAAGGTAACGTCCGTGGATAAGGCGAATGTTTTGAATTGCAGTAAATTGTGGAGAGAAGTGGTAACGAACGTGGCTAAAAATTATGCTGATTGTATCCTTGAGCATGTACTGGTCGATAATATGAGCATGCAGGTTATAAAAAGACCTGGAGATTTTGATGTAATTTTAATGCCAAATATGTTTGGTGATATTATTTCCGATGAAGTGAGTGTGTTTACGGGATCTTTGGGAATGCTGCCGTCGGCCTCTTTAAACAAGCATGGGCTTGGCTTGTATGAGCCATCTTCCGGTAGTGCGCCGGATATTGCAGGCAAAGGCATTGCTAATCCAATTGGTCAAATTTTGTCAGCGGCAATGATGTTGAAATTTTCTTTTTCGATGAACAAAGAACACGACGCGATTATAATGGCGGTAGAAAAGACTTTGAACCAGGGTTATAGAACGCGTGATATTTTTGTTGATAATACTAA
>JACRIB010000114.1 GCA_016235895.1 Candidatus Peregrinibacteria bacterium
ATGGGCCAAAACACCAATTTCATCGATTCTTCCGGTATAAATTTTTTTGTAAGGCTTACCGGCCAGCAGATATTCCATCTGTTCCAAAATAATATTCAAAGGTCTGATAAGAAAAAAATACGCAAAAGCAACAAATAAAATTAGTAAAACACCTGTAAAAATAATCAATGATTTCAAATCAATAACAAAATTCAATTTAACGGAAAGAAAATAAAAAATAGCACCACAAAGCCCCATCAAAATGAAGAAAAAAACAAATAACTTTCTGGCTGCGCTAATCCTTAAAACTTTCATTTAATGGAATTTAAATAATTATCAACAGAAGAAAAAATGGGAATAATTTCAGTAATACCTATCGCTTGAAAAATGTCTTTAACATGTTCATTCAAACCAACAATAATCAACTTACGATCACGCTGAATCAGATGAGTATGAGCCTCCATTAAATAGCCAATACCCTCACTGTTAATATATTTAAGATTGGTAAAATCAAAAATCAGCACTTTTTTGTTGAAATTTAAAACAAAGTCGGTAATTTTATCCTTAATCTCGGCAAAACCGGCTTTATCAAAATCACCGGTAAATCCGACAATTTGATAGTCACCGGAAGATTCTGAAAACTGAAGCGATAAATTATTAGGCATAAGAATTTGTTAAATATTATTTTTTAGTAAAGAATTTATGGTATCGATTTCTTCATATTCACCAATTAAGGTATACAATTTTTTCAGATGCGCAAGAGATTCTCCGGAAAACGACTCAAGAGAAGAGTAGTTATTTGAAACTTTCAAATCCTCAATTTTTCTTGAAACTACTTGCTTCAGTATCTTATCAACATTTTTATAAATTCGCACGTCAACATTCTTTACCAAACTCTTGATTTTCTTCACCAATTTTTCATCACCGTCAAAAAGCAATTCGAGAATTGGAGAAACCGAATGGTAAAAGCCCATTTTCGCCAAAGCAATGGCGGCATTCAGTTTCAAATCAATATCATTAGATTGCAAATATCTGAAACAAACTGATTTTTTATTATTCATGCCCAATTCGCCTATCGCAAAAAGTCCATAAATTATTTTTTCCCTATCTTCGGAATAAATAAAAGAATTGATTAAATGCAATGCTTCGTGACCGAATTTTTTATAATTAATCAAAGCCATCGCCGCATGCATCTGATATTGTAAATTTTTTGAATGTAAATATTTTTCCAAAATTAGCGCGATTTCATCATCATTACATCTTCCGAGAGCGTAAATAGCATCAGCTTTATTTACTGATTTTGTAGAATTTACTATTTTTAATAAAAATTCAACGGTCGCGACATTGCTTAAAAGCGACATCAAATAAACAATTTTCGCTAAGATTTCTTTATTTTTTTGAGTTGAATAAAGATTTTTTAAAGCCGAAATTAGCTTGAATTTGAAATAAATAAACTGTTTGGAATAATTATGCAAAAATTTAAAAGAAATCAAAGTATCCAAAGCCGCCTCACAAATTTCGGGCTTATCGACAGCCAAACAATTGATAATGTCCAAAACCGTTTCGGGAGACTGCAGTTCAGAGAAAACCTCCAAAATTTTCACCTTTATCGAAGTAAGTTCATGGGGATCATTAAGTAAATTTTTCAGGGTCGATACGGCACATTTATGCCCTTTTTGAGCTAAAAGATCGATTGCCGTAAATCTGATGTGTTTCTCCTTGGCATTCAGCAATTCTTCCGTAACAACTTTTGTATACTTAGCTTGTTGTTTGAAAGTTACAAAGAAAAATATCACAGTACAAATTATCATTGAAATATTCAAACCCAAAGCCAAAGAATTGCCGATAAACATTTTTTCAAAAATAATCACAATCAAAGTACCAAAAAGAGCGCCCAAGGGCCTGATGACACCCTCAAGAAATTCTCGTATATGTTCTCGCGCCTTTTCTTTGATGGCATAATAAGAAATATGGTAAGTATTCGTATGAATAACTGACGTTAAAGTAAAATTATTCTTTGCCAAAACAGCCGACAAAAAGTCAAATCTGAATGTCAAAGCGATCAAACTGAAAAAAGTAATTATCGGATGTAAAAGCATCGCACCCACAACTCCCAAATTGGTAATCAGCCTGCTTCCCAGAAAAATCTCCACCAGCAAAGCTGAAGAACTAAATAACACAAACAACAAACCCAAATCATGGATAAAAGCATGTTCAAATCCGCTACCGGCTTCAAAAATTACATGTGAAACATTTTGATAAATAACACTCATATACTGAAATTCCAACAAATTAAAAATCAACCATTGTAAAAAAACAATCATGAATAACCCCAGAACAAAAGAGGAATGAATTTTTGTATCAAACGCGCCTTTTAATTGGTCAAATATTCCCTCGGCATTTTTTTCATGATTTTTTTTATGGACCAATTCAACCTTATCATCTCCATTGTAAAATATTAAAAACGGAATCATCAAAAATAAAACACCGATCACCAAATAAATAAAATGGGCTAAAACGAAGAAAGTTGATAAAAAGGTCACCAACAAGCCCGCAACTATACCGCCGAGTGTCTCCGAAACCTCAATTATTGGAAAAGTTCTTTCCGATGTCAGTGGATCAAAAAATTCTTCCACATAAGCAATAAGAATAATCCTTAGCTGATTTAAAAAAATGGAAATTGATAAAATTAACGATGAAAAAAACAGAATTTGATTGGAATTAACTACATTTATAGCCGTAAAAAGAAAAATACCGGCCAAAACAATAGTTACAATCATTACTACAATCCTATTTATCTTTTCAAAAAATAGAGCATAAATAATGCTGCCAAGAATCGAGAAAATGGCATTAACAACAAAAAGGTATGGAAGAGAAAGAATACCATATCGGCTTACAAACATTGCAACCAGTATCGTCCACCCTATAACAAACGCCGTTCTGTACAAAAATTTCACCAAAATCGCAAAAAGCACCCTCATCCATTCGTTTCCTCTAATATTAAAGAAGCGGTTAACTAAAGAAAATTGTTTAAGGGCTTGTAACATAATTTTTGTTTTTATCTCGCTATTATAACACATAATTACAGATTGGACAAGGTATGAAGGCGCAATAAAATTAAAAATAAGCTACAATAAAAACATGTGTTCAAAATTATTCAGACCTGTAAAAGCCGGAGGAGCAACCTTTTTGGTAACAATAACAATTCTGATCAGTAACATATTAGGTTTACTGAGAGACAGAATCATCGCCATCCACTTTGGCACCAGCAGCGCCACGGATGTCTACAACACCTCATTTCTGATTCCCGATACTCTTTTCAATTTATTCATCGCCGGAGCCCTGGCTGCAGCTTTTATTCCCGTTTTCACCGAATATCTCGAAAAGGACAAGCAGGAAGCCTGGAAAATAGCCAACACCCTCATAAATATGGCCATGCTGATCATCAGCGCCCTGTCAATCATCGCGCTTATTTTCATGCCACAAATAATCAGCGTCACCTTTCCAACAGCAAATACTCAAGTTCAGGAACAAATAGTAAATATGACGAGATTGATGTTGAGCTCTTCACTGATTTTCACAGTCAGCAACACCATCGGCAATATTCTTATGTGTTATAAGCATTTTTTTGCCTATTCTATTTCACCATTGCTGTACAATTTGGGAATTATTCTCGGGGTAATTTTTCTTCAAGATAAAATAGGTATTTATTCAGCCGTTGTGGGAGTAATAGGAGGAGGAATTTTACACTGCCTTATAAGATTGGTTGACATGAGAAAAATCGATTACAAATACAAATTTGAAATTGATCTTAAGCATCCGGGATTCAAAAAAATCGTACATCTTATGATTCCAAGGGCGATAAGCATCATTGCCACTCAAATCAATGTTTACCTTTTCACTGTCATCGGGATACAACTGGCGGAAGGGGGAGTGGCGGCCTTCAATTTTGCAAGGAACATCCAGAGCGTGGCCGTTACACTCTTTGGCATGGCCTTCGGCACGGCGATCTTTCCATATCTAACCAGCGCAATCAGCTCCGGTAATAGAGAATTATTCACAGAACAAGTGCAAAAAACAATTCAACGCATTCTGTTCTTTACAATACCTTCAATGGTTGGCATCATTCTACTCTCAAATTCCAGTATTGAACTGATTCTGAGTGGGGGAGTATTTAATCAAAAATCCGTGGGCATCACAGCACTTATCCTCTTTTATTTTGCCGCATCTATACCACTGGAAAGCCTCTCCCACATCCTTTCAAGAGCCTTTTACGCCGTCAAGGACACCACGACGCCGATGTATATCTACATTGGCACAAGCCTCATTACCGGCATCTGCACCGTCTATCTTGCGCCAAAATTCGGCATTGAATGGTTCTCAATCGGCTTCACACTCGGATATTTATTCTACGTAATAGCCAATTCAATTTTATTGTCCAAACATCTTAAGCAATTTAAAAAAAGTGAATTCCTAAAAAGCCTGGCAAAAATAGTAATAGCCGCGGGAGTCATGGCTATTGCAATTTTAATTAGCCAGCCGATAAAAAATATCTTGTCGCCCAAAATTGCAGACTTAACACTAATCGTAATCGGAACTGCGATTTTTTTCATCGCCAGCTATTTATTAAAATGTGAAGAAATTTATAGTATAAAATTTATCCTCGCAAAACTAACAAAAAAACCTATCGAAAATATTGGGCTTAATAAAAATTAATCACTCCCTCATACTTTAAATCATCACCGATAGATTCAACATGTGGCTCACGTATTCGTAGAGCTAAAGACAATTTATCTACCCCACGACCGCCGATAACTGCAAGCGAATCTCGGCCACCAATTAATTTTGGCGCAAAATAAAATAAAATTTTATCAATCATTACGGAATTTTGTTGATTTTCTTCAAAAAAAGCGGCATTTAGCCCGCTTCCTCCTTCCAAAAATACGCTTTGTATGCCATTTTTACCCAAATATTTCAACAATTTTTTAATTGAAACACGATCCTTACCAAAAGACCTAAATTTTATCCCGGCAAGTTCAAAACGTTTTCTATTCTTAAGTCCGGCCAAATCCGAACAAGCCACTAAAACATTTTCATCCCTAAATACTTTACTTTTGACGTCTAAAGACAATTTATTATCTACAATTATTCGCAAACCACCATTCAATTCGGGATTGTCAGCGGCTATCGTCCCTGAACCAACCATCACCACGTCACATTTTTTTCTTTCCAATCCGGCATCAGCTCGGGCCTTTTCTCCCGTTATCCATTTGGAATTTCCACCGACAGTGGCTATTTTTCCATCCAAACTCAAACCGGCCTTCAAAATAACGTAAGGCAAACCGGTAGCAACGGATTTTATAAAAGGTTGATTCAAGCTTCTGACAGCTTTATGAATTTTGGAATTTTGACGTAAAAGAGAGACTTTTATTCCATGTTTTCTTAAATAAGCTATCCCGCGACCATTAACTTTTTTGAAAGGATCTTTCATTCCAACGACAATTTTTTGAAAACCAGCTCTGATCAAGGTTTTCACGCATGGTGGAGTCTTTCCACTATGACAACATGGCTCAAGAGTAACATACAAAGTAGCATTTCTAAACAGTGCAGGATCGATGTCCACAACCCTAATTCCGGATTTCAGCATCATCTGTTTAATTGCCATAATTTCGGCATGATCCTGACCGGCTTTCTGGTGATAACCCTCGGCTACAATACGTCCACCTTTCACTATCACGGCGCCAACACAAGGATTGGGTGAAGTACCCCCCAAACCCTTACGGGCGAGTTCCAGAGCCTGTTTCATAAAAGCTTCATCTGTGATTTTTTTTTGCATTCATAAAATTAAAAACTAAACCATATCCAAAATATGCCCCATCTTTCTCTTTTTTGTGCGCAAATAATTCAGATTTTTTTCATTGGGCGAAATTTCTATAGGCACACGTTCCATCACATTTAAACCATAACCCTCAAGACCAACAATTTTCGTCGGGTTGTTAGTCAGAAGACGGATATTTTTTACTCCGCAATCAACCAGAATTTGCGCTCCAATTCCATAAGTTCTCAAATCCGGCGCAAAACCTAATTTCCTATTTGCCTCCACCGTATCGTAACCTTCATCTTGCAATTTATAAGCCTTAATTTTATTCACAAGACCTATACCACGACCCTCCTGTCTCATATAAACCACCACCCCCTTACCTTCCTTGGAAATTTGTTCCAATGAAGCATCCAGTTGGCTTCTGCAATCACATTTCAAAGATCTGAAAACCTCGCCCGTAATACACTCGCTTTGTACCCTTACCAAAACACTTTCATTGGCACTCCATGAACCTTTTGACAAAACAATATGTTCGGAATTATCAATTGTCGTTCGGTAAACTTTTACCGCGAATTCACCAAATTCCGTCGGCAAAAGAGTTTCAGCCACAATTCTTATCAATTTTTCAGAACGACGTCGATATTCAATCAAATCCCTAATCGTAATAATTTTCAAATTATGTTCCTTGGCAAATTTAAATAACTCATCTCTGCGCATCATTTCGCCATCTCCGCTGGCAATTTCACAAATTACAGCCGCGGGAGCAAAACCGGCCAATTTGACCAAATCCACAGCAGCCTCGGTATGACCGGCACGCACTAATACTCCTCCATCCTTTGCTCTAAGAGGAAAAACATGTCCTGGCCGCAAAAAATCACCGGGACTCGAAGAATAATCCATAATTGCTCTTATGGTTTTAGCTCTATCTGAAGCCGAAATACCGGTAGTAGTTCCGAATTTATAATCCACCGAAATGGTAAAATTACATTTATTCACTTCTTTACTCTCTTTAACCATCGGATTAAATTCCAAACGATCGGCAATATCCGTGTCCACCGGCGCGCAAATCAAGCCACGACCTTCCTTAGCCATAAAATTAACATCCTGGGCGGTAACTTTTTCCGCTGCGATCACCAAATCACCTTCGTTCTCCCTTTCCTCATCATCCAAAACGACAATCATCCGACCATTTTTCAAGGCCAGAATCGCATCCTCAATTTTATTAAAATTAGGCATAAAACATTAAAAGGACCATGATTATGGCACTTTTCCACTTAACTGTAAAGCAAACGTTAAATAGAGAATCTTTCAAAAGATTTAACCGTTGCGCCAGCCTCCTTCAATAATTGCTCAATCGTAATATCAGGATTTTTTACAAAAGCTTGTTTGAGCAATGCGTTTTCCTCTCTGAATTTCTTTTCCTTACCAATCATGATTTTTTCAACAATTTCCGCCGGTTTGCCTTCATTTTTCAATTGCTCCGCCCAAATTGATTTTTCATGATCCACGGTTTCTTGCGAAATCCGATCGGGAGAAAGGACTGCCGGATTCGTAGCGGCCACATGCATTGCTACATCACGCGCTAACTCATTATTTCCACCATCCAAAACAGCCAAAACGCCAATTTTTTTATTTGAATGAACATAATCACCGATGTTTTTGCCCTCTACCAAAGCCATTTTACCAATTTGAAGCTTTTCACCCAACCTCAAAGCCGCATCCTTAACTTCCGCCAAATCTCTATCTTCAGTATTAACGGAACCGGCCAAAACTTTATCAGCCAAAGCATTTCCCAAATTCAAGAAATCATCACCACGAGCCACAAAATCCGTTTCACAATCCAATTCGACGATTGCCGCTTTTGGACCAGCTAATTTTACGAAAATCGCACCTTGAGAAGTGGAACGATCCGCTCTATCGGCAGCCTTTGCCTCACCCTTTTTTCTTAACAAATCTATCGCTTTCTCGAAATCTCCATCCGATTCCTCCAAGGCTGATTTACAAGCCATCATGGAAACACCGGTTGTCTCTCTTAATTTTTTAATCAACTCAATTGAAACAGCCATATAAAAATTTTAAATATTAAATTTTAGGATTTGGGGGATTGCTTGGACCATCCAGCTTTTTTCCCGTAAGTAATTTAAACACGAAATCATCGGGAATCTTAGCGGCAAAACCGGACACAATAGGAATTTCCGTAACTTTTAAACCATAAGCAATAACCATTCCGGCGACATGTAACATCAACACTACTCCCCACAACATCATGCTTAACATCGGACTTAAAACAGCAACAACAATCGTTAAAAACCACAATAAAAAAAGCACAAAACCCTGTCTCGCATGAAACAGACAAAATTTACTACTAACCATTTTAATCGAAGTCAAAACACAAGTAATAATATTAAAAACAGGTATATAACAACTCATTGCCCAGCCTTTTTCACCTTTTAAACCGGCGAGTTTAGATTCTAAATCGCCTACAGGACCGGGATTTGGAGCTGGTGCATTGGGCATTATTTCTTGGCATTACCGGTTTTCTCGAAAATTTCCCTAAGCAAATCCACAAAATAAGTCAGGGACTTAATTGCATCATCATTACCGGGAATCGGATAATCAACAAGAGTAGGATCTGCATTGGTGTCCACAATGGCAACCACCGGAATTCTCATTCTTCTAGCTTCTTTAACAACAATTTTATCCCTCAAGGCATCAACGACAAACACCACATCCGGACGGGAGTTCATATTTTGCACACCACCAAGAGCAATCTGCAATTTATCAATAATCTTTTTTAATTTTGAAATTTCTTTTTTGGTGTACTTAGCCAGTTCACCACTAGCTTCTTGAGATTTCAAATCGGCCAAATATTTAATCCTGGTTTTGATGGTGGAAAAATTTGTAATCAAACCCGGAATCCACTTGGAAACTACATAAGGCATATGACAATCATGAGCCAGTTTTTCAATCAATTTCAAAGATTGAGGCTTCGTACTGACAAAAAGAACTGTTTTGCCTTCCGAAGCGTATTTGGATAAAAATGCCAAAGCCTTCTCCAGCATTTCATAAGTCTTTTCCAGATTAATGATGTGAATACCGTTGCGTTCACCGTAAATATACCTCTTCATGCGAGGATTCCATTTCTGTGTACGATGTCCGATGTGCACGGCACAATCAAACATTTTTTTGATTTCATCTTTTTGCATAATCCTTGGGGTTTACGCCCATCCTTCATTTATTTGTGGCATTGCTCCGCTCGCAAAGCGCATCGGAGAGGATTTCACAAGCTGAAAGACAGACTTGATATAAAAAAACAACAGCGCTAATCTAATGAATATAAACCTTAATTGCAAGCCTAAATGTCAAACAACAAAAAATTAAACAATATCAGAAAAAAATTGGATCAAATTGACGACAAAATCATAAAGACCTTAAGGATAAGATCAAAATTGATAAAACAGATTGGTGAAATCAAAAAAAAACTAAAACTTCCCATCAGAAATCCACAAAGAGAAAAATTAATCCTAAAAAAACTTAAAAACAAATATGAAAAACGCATTTTCAGCAAAATTCTTCTTGAATCAAGAAAACTACAAGCACACTACGTAGTTTCACGAATCTCAAGTGCACCCCCGGAAAGAAAAGGGATGTAGAATAGGTATGTATAAATATCTAACCCTACACCCCATGAAACTATATCATCCAACGAAAGGATTGAAAGGAATTCGTACAGTTTTGAATC
>JACRIB010000111.1 GCA_016235895.1 Candidatus Peregrinibacteria bacterium
AAATTATTTCTGGTATAAACGAAGCTTAATTGATTATTGCTATTTTTAACTTCGTCTGCTGTAAAGCTGATAGAGCCATTTCCGGTTTCTTGTGATGGCGTATTGGCGCGTTTGATTGTAGGTTTTGTACCTTGTCCACCGGAACTGTTGATACTTACTTGAATTGGGCCCGGATGACTGGAGAAATCACCACCAATGAGGAAAGTAGTGCCGCTGTCATTTGGATTGGAATCTTGCGGGTTGTTGTTGGTTGGGTCGAAACCATTTTGATTTGGTGTCAAAGTTATCGATTTGCAGACACCCGGATTGTTGAATGGAATTGAGGTAGCACATTCATTGCCGTAGCCGGTGCCTTGAACTTTAAGTACATCCTTAATTAAGCCAATAGGTGTAGAAGGCACATTGTCATAGGTGACGAGGATCAGTGGAAATGCTTTTACTTCGTCTAAAGTGATTTGTGAAATCGGTGTTAGACTTGGTGGTTTTGAGATGTCCACGTAAATAAAATAGCCGTAATTGGGATCTATTGAATAAGTGATTTTATCTCCGTTGGCTGCACTGGTGTCGATGGTGGCGCTGACAATATATTTTTTGTTTTTTTCCAATTGAGTTGCGGGAGTGCCTGAGCTGGCATCATTTAGAGTAAGATGGATGGCGGTACATTGAGCGACAGGTGCGGGATTTATCGGAATTGAATCCTTGCAAACGTCATTGTACAGAGGATCTTTTGGGTCGATGCTGGCCGTGATCGTGCCGGGTTTTTTTGAATTTTTGAACGTCAACGGGTCGCTGTATTTTGCGATAATGTCCGACAAAGTTGTGTTGTTGAAAGTTCCTTGAGTGTCTGTGGAAAGCTTAATATTTGTGGAACCGGGCAAATTTTTGCCCAAGTTGTCTTTGGCTGTGACTTTTAAGGTGGCGTTTTGACCTACGGTGAGGCCGGCCGGATCGCCGGTTAGACTGAATTTTGAACATACCGCTTCGATGTCATAATTCTTTTCACATACCCCGACGGCGCTACCGATGGTTTTGACGTGAATTACTCCTTTACCGGCTTTTTTGGCGTAGAAATAGACGGTTGTGCCCGGATCGACAGTGATTGTTTCAAAAAGAGAATTGATGAAATATGTTTTTGCGTTGATAATTTCCGTGTTGGGTTTTGATACGTCAATTTTCTGTCCGCCGATTGCGATATTTGGATCGATGTTGAATACGTCATTCAAACCGAATTTTCCCGGATTTGAATCGTAGGTTTGATCGCTAAGCGGGTTTATAAACGGATCCACGGGATTGGTGCTTGGCGGCAGTCCGCTGACCATCCAATCAGGCAATATAATGTTGCCCTTTTTGACCGCGTCTGAAAGTTTTCCGGGGTCTGTTATATTTTGTGAAAGGTCCTGGATGCCGAATTTTCCGGTAGCTATTTTCGTGTCAATATCGATCATGGATATCGGAATTTGATCGCCGAGATTGCCAAGAATGAGAATTTTTGGATCGATTTTGAAACCCGGGATTGTGTTGCTTCCGAATGGTACGATTTGATCACTGGGTGTGGCTTCGAAAATTATTTTTGAATTATTTTTTTTGCTGTCGTAATCGGATGGTTTTATGACATAAAATTCGCCATAGCCCGGGTCTACCGAATATCTGATTTTGGCTTTTAGATCTTTGTTGTCGACATCCAGAGATTTGGCTTTGAAGTATGAATATGTGCCTTCGTAAATATGTTCTTGATGATCGACTAAAATTTCTTTACATTCCGGAGCGGCGGGGGAGACGATCTGGGCGTTACATTGAGGGCCAATTTGGCTGGCCGGAATTTTGTCGAGGGTAACGGTGATCTTGGATTCCGGTTTGCCTACATAGTAAATAGTGGCATCAGGGTCTGTGTTTACCGTGCCGTCGCTGTTTTTAGTTAATTCATTTTGGATTGTATGTTTTGGACCGTCTTTTGCGGCTGAATATCCGATTATTACTTCGTAGAATTTGCCTTTCGGATCATCGGTGGTCCATTTCAATTCCGTTTCTGCCGGAATCATATTTTGCGGAGCGAAGGTGATGCCGCTGACGGACAGCGGATAGGCATTGGCCCCATTGACTTGAATTGAATTGTCGTAGAGTTTTGCCGTCAATGATTGGCAGACGTTTGGTGGAGTGAATTTTTTCCAGACTGTGGCGACGGAGCCGATAGGGAACCAGTAAAAAGTGTGA
>JACRIB010000112.1 GCA_016235895.1 Candidatus Peregrinibacteria bacterium
GAAAGTTTCAACGCAAAACTCAAAGGATTCAGGGCTTTAGTTCGTGGTGTTCGCGATATTAACTTCTTCCTTTTCCGCATCTCAACATTCTATGCCTAAAACCATGTCAACAATTTATTCAAAGAAATTATCTACTGATCCAGAAAATCAACAACCTGTTAGAGTTGAAAACAACGTAACCCCCATTTATTATGAAGAAAATTTTAAGTATCGGTATGATCGCCGGCGCGCTATTTTTGTTTGCAGGCTGCAATAAATCAGATGATGTTACACCTACCGTTACCACTCAGCCTGATGTCAAAACAGCCGAATTGCAAAAACAAGTTGCCGACGTAAAAAAGCAACTGGATGACGTCAAGGCTCAACAAAACACGGAAACTACAACAAAGGAACCTACCAAAACAACTTCCCCCAACCAACAACTGATTGAGCTTTATTACAACAAATTGGCTTCAAACGACTTCCAGGGAGCATACGACATGAAGAAGTATAAAACCATGACCCTGAGCTTATTTGAAGGATGGTACAAAAATCTAAAGGCTACAAAATTCCTCGATTTCATCGAGGTCGCCCCGAATCAATACGACTTCCTGGTGGAACTCGAAAATAAAGATGGTTCAAAAGAAAATTATCGCGTTTGGATGCAGGTTGAAGGTAATTTGTTAAATACGATTTCCTCCAACTCAACGGATGAAAAACCGGAATTGCGATTTGTTTACGGTGAAGACGGAGACATAACCACGCTTTTCCTGGTACAAAACGGTAATAAAACAAAAATAGATACAGCAAAAAAATCAAAATATGAAGAATTCAACAGCGTAGAAATAAGTTACGGCGGCGATTATCTCACATATTTCAAAACGGGTCTTGAATGGAATAATGGAAAAATTTATGACATCAAACAAAATAAAGTAGTTCTCGAAATTGATGGCTCATCCTTACACGGATTCACTGGAGATATGAAACATTTTTACAACTGTGAAGGATCCGGAATGACGGGTGGCGAAGTTAAAACCTACGCAGTCCCCTCCTTCAGTTTGGAAAAAGATTTAATGAATAATTTACAAGTATACGGCTGCGACGACTACGATAAGAAATCCAACACATTAAAATACACTCTTTCCAAATTTCTTAATGAGTCTACGAAGAAATACAGTTATTCTTATGACTTCAACAGTGGAACGGTGAACGAGCTATAATAGTTCATTAACAAACTACAAAAGAAAAAGGCCTCGACGAAACGTCGGGGTCTTTTATTATTCAACCTTTAACATCCAAAATGTAATAGAGAAAATTTGAGCTGCCTACCTTTCAATAGGACTTTGCCAATCTTGCGACTGGACTTTTAGTTCCCGAAGGAACCTAAACTATTTACCGAAGCAAATAGTTCGACCATAAGAATTTTGCATTCTTATGAGTGGTTAACCAACCCATAAGTTTGCAACTCTTTAATCTCCATAAAAGGAGGTGATCCATCCGCAGGTTCTCCTGCGGATACCTTGTTACGACTTCACTCCAATCAGTAGTTTCACCTTAGGCCCCCGCCTTGCGGCTAAGGGAACTTCGGGTGCTCCTACCTTTCATAGTGTGACGGGCGGTGAGTACAAGACCCAGGAACATATTCAACGCGCCGTTGCTGATACGCGTTTACTAGCGATTCCGGCTTCATGAAGGCGAGTTGCAGCCTTCAATCCGAACTGAGATCGACTTTTAAAGGATTGGCTCAGAATTACTTCTTTGCGACCCATTGTATCGACCATTGTAGCACCTGTGCAGCCCTAGGTATAAGGGCCATGCTGATTTGACGTCATCCATACCTTCCTCCGACTTTGAATCGGCAGTCTCCTGTGAAAAAACAACACAGGACATGGGTTGCGCTCGTTTACGGACTTAACCGAACACCTCAAGGCACGAGCTGACGACAACCATGCAGCACCTGTCTTCTGGTTCCAAAAGGCACTTCCGCGTTTCCGCAGAATTCCAGAGATGTCAAACCTAGGTAAGGTTCCTCGCTCACTATCGAATTGAGCCAGGTGCTCCACCGCTTGTGTGGGTCCCCGTCTATTTCTTTGAGTTTTAATCTTGCGACCGTACTTCCCAGGCGGGATACTTAATGCGTTAGCTGTGACACTAGAGGGGTCGAATCCTCTAACATCTAGTATCCATAGTTTAAGGCGTAGACTACCGGGGTATCTAATCCCGTTCGCTACCTACGCTTTCGTCCATGAGTGTCAGTCGTTTCCCAGTACACTGCCTTCGCTTTTGGTGTTCCTCTGTATATCTACGGATTTTACCCCTACACACAGAATTCCGTGTACCTCTGAAAGACTCCAGTTAGCCAGTTTTGAATACAGCCTTGAAGTTGGGCTTCAAGATTTAATATTCAACTTAACAAACAACCTGCGGACGCTTTACGCCCAATGATTCCGGGTAACGCTTGCACCCTCCGTATTACCGCGGCTGCTGGCACGGAGTTAGCCGGTGCTTATTCCTGAAGTACATTCAGAATTATTCCTTCAGAAAAGGGCTTTACAATCTTGCGACCTTCATCGCCCACGCGGTATCGCTTCGTCAGGGTTTCCCCCATTGCGAAATATTCTTTACTGCTGCCTCCCGTAGGAGTATGGACCGTGTCTCAGTTCCATTCTGGCTGGTCGTCCTCTCAGACCAGCTACCCGTCATCGTCTTGGTGAGCCATTACCTCGCCAACTAACTGATAGGCCGCAGGCCCCTCTTGAACCGAAAAATCTTTACCCTTTCGGGACTATCCGGTATTAACCCGTATTTCTACGGGGTATCCCTGAGTTCAAGGCAGGTACCAACGTGTTATTCAGCCGTTCGCCGCTCTCCGACTTTTACATCGGAGCGCTCGACTTGCATGTATTAGACATACCGCCAGCGTTAACCCTGAGCCAGAATCAAACTCTTCGTTAAAAAGAAATCTCTTTACGAGATTAGATTGGTAAGCAACCCGAAGGCTACAAAACCAAAATGTTTGTATAATGACTCACAACGCTGCTTTTATTGTTACATAAAATCATTTGCTGTGAGAAAAACTCAAATTTTTCTCTATTACATTCCAGATGTTAAAGAACCAGAGCGAACCATTACTCAACAGATTCCGGAAGCCTCTATACCTCCAGAGCATCGGAAGTGTATTCAAATCCGTAATCAAAGTCAACAGAATTTTAACAGAAATAAACACAATCACGAGAACCCAGACTTCACAATGAAAAACCATAGGAGTCAACTCCATCAACCTGAAAAAACTTCGAAAATCTGCTACAATATTAAAAGTCTGAAACAAAAAATAACCCTTAATTCTTAACCTATGTCCTTCGATCCAATTAAAGCCGAATCGATCCTTATCCCTACAGTCATTGAAAAAACACACGCCGGCGAAAGAGCCTATGACATTTATTCACGACTCCTCAAAGATCGCGTAATTTTCCTTGGTACAGCCATTGATAGCCACGTAGCCAACATTATTATTGCCCAATTATTGTTTCTTGAAAACGAAGATCCGAAAAAAGACATCATTATGTACATCAACAGTCCGGGAGGTCACGTGACTGCCGGCCTCGCTATTTACGACACCATGCAATACATCAAACCTGATGTTTCCACAGTTTGTTTGGGCATGGCCGCTTCCATGGGTGCGGTGCTACTCACGGGCGGAGCCAAAGGCAAAAGATTTTGCCTCCCAAATTCCGAGGTTATGATTCACCAACCCCTGGGAGGAACAGAAGGTCAGGCTTCCGACATTGCCATTCACGCCGATCACATTATCAAGACCAAACACCTTTTGAATAATATTCTGGCCAAACACAGCGGCCAACCACTAAAAACAGTGGAAAAAGACACCGACCGCGACAATTTCATGACTGCCGAACAGGCCAAAAAATATGGCTTGATCGACAGCATTATTGATAAACGCGCTTAAAGCCAAAGACTTTAGTTATCTATCTGCTGACGATGTCTTTCGCCGAACTCCACGGCATAGTCCACAATCGCTCCGGCAATATTCACACCGGTCGCTCTTTCCAGCTCCTTAAAACCCGGATTTGAATTTACCTCCACCACGACAGGTCCATCCTTGCCTCTCATTATATCCACACCACCGTAATCCAAATCCAAAGCTTGTACGGAACGTAAAGCAATCGACGATTCTTCTTGCGTGATTTCTACCGGCTGGCCCACGCCGCCCAATTCAATATTTGACCTAAATTCTCCTTTTTTCGCCGAACGCATCATCGAACCGACCACTCTACCATTCACCACAAACACTCTGATATCCTTTCCTTTGGAATATTTTACAAATTGTTGCAACAAATACATCGGCTTATCCCAAAGCAAAAATGACTGCAAGGCGCGCATACTTTCAATAATAGTCACACCGTTTCCATAAGAACCCACCGGTTGTTTTGCGATAATCGGAAAACCGCCGAGAAATTTCGCCGCCTGCTCCAAATCATTTCTGCGTCTGACCACCACGGTCTTGGGAATCGGAATGCCATAGCGATCCAAAATCTGCATGGTTTTAACTTTATTTTTCGCGGCCAAAATGGCCGAGGAGCGATTGAATAAAGGGATTCCCATAATTTCCATTTGTTGAATCAACGCCACATGCAAATCCACATTATTCAAAATGGAAGGGCGTGTAATAATTACATCGTACTTCCCAAACGGCTTACCGTCATATAAGAGCCAGGGAGATTTATGCGCGAAAACCATTTGAAATTTTTGCTCACGAAAAATCCTCGCCACATTCCCTTTTTCCCGCGCAATTTTTTTCAAAGCCAATTCTTCCTTGGAAGCTTTATTGCTCAACGAACGATAGGAAAGAATGCCAACTCTCATAAATTCTGGTAATAAACAAACCAGAGTCTATACGCAATTTATGCAAAGTCAATATGCGACTTCAGTCGCATGTTTTCCTGAAAAATGTTAAGATAAAAATGTTCTAAAAATAACTAAATTTTTTATATGAAATCTAAACATTTAGCCGCCATCATTGGCATTTCTTTTACCTTGATCATCACCGCCTGCGGTGGCGGCAGTAGTTCCTCCAATGACACCGGCGCCACAATACAACCCGGAAAAACGACTTATAATACAGACACTTTCAGCGTCCAAATTCCAAAAGATTGGGAAACATTGGAAAAAAACAGTTTTACTTCTAATGTCCCGCCGGAAACAATCGTAGTTTTTAGAAACAATATTAAAAATGATATTTTCACTGCTAACGTAAACATCGCTCAAAAAGCCTTATCACAAAAAATAACCGTAAAAGATTTTGCCAAAAGTAATTTGGAAATTTTGAAAAATAATTTGATTGGCTATCAACTGCTGAATGAAAAAGAGGATAAAATAAACTTTGGCAAAGATAGCTTGCCTACCTACAAAACCGAAGTGGAAGGCAAAAAATCGGCCAGCGAGCGCATCATGCATTTCAGGCAAGTTTATGTGATAAACAACAATATCATGTACACGGTAACCGCCACTTACCTGCCAAATGAAGACGAAAGCGTGGGGAACGCGCTGGGAGAAATTTTGGACAGTTTTGTGCTGAAGTAAATCATGATGCTTCTATTGCCAAAAAGCTCAGTGCTTTGTATCATCAGCTGGCTCGACTTATAGGCCCTTAGTATAATGGTAGTACACGAGTTTCCAAAACTCTTGGCGTGGGTTCGATTCCTACAGGGCCTGCCATAAGGCTTGCAACAACAATTAGGCGCCATGGCCAAGTGGTAAGGCAGCGGTTTGCAAAACCGTTATTCTCCAGTTCGAATCTGGATGGCGCCTCCAAAATTTTCCTCAATAAACTTCATCATGTGATCCAATATCAATTGGAATAATTTGGCCTTTTTTGATGACAAAGTGAATAATGAGGAGATAAGAAATATTGATTGAAACGCTGTATAGACCGACTAATCTTCCTGACAACTTATGCAACCTCAAAGAAGGATGTCGGGGATTTAGACAAAGTATTTTTAAAATTTTTTCATACCGCTTCAAAATTTCCGGATGTTTAGCAAAAAATCCCCTTGCCCTTCTTTGATAACTCTCGGTAATTAGTAATTTATACATTTCTCAAATCCTTTATATGCCTTTTCACGGTTTTAACTGCAAATTTACCTTTAGCCAAATCCATTTCGGATTCTTTTAAAGCAGCTTCCAGCTCACATTCGCGCAAGTAATTATACTGATCCATTGTAAGTACCGCAAAACTTTTTTCACCCCGAATAGTGATGAATGTTTCGCTAAACTTTTGAGTTTTTTCATTAAGCGCCGCCATACCTTTAACTTTCAATTCCTGAGCCGTTACGATGTTGTTCATAGTACTATTAAAAAGAATATTAGAAGCACTGTGAATAGTACCACTTACGGCATTAAATGTAAAGAGGATTTTTGCGGTCAGATGCTATAACTTCAACGCACTCACCACCATCCAAATAAGCACATAGCCCAACAAAGTGGCTACGGCATTGGCAATTCCCCACATTCACAAAGAATATCCAATGTTCCTAAAAAGCATTGCAAAAATCACCGGCAAAAGCATCGTCGGATAAATCAAAAGATAACCGGAATTGGCAAAATCATAGAATGCCCAGCGCCAAATAGTTTTAGGAATTTCCATTTTCAAAAAAATTAAACACTAATAAATTTCTGCCAAATAACAATCATGACAGTAAACAACTTCTGGCGCTTCGGGAACATAAGTAGTTTTTATTTCGACCTGACATTTCGCGCATTTTCTCTCCCACAATTTTCGCGGATTCATCTGACGCTTGCGCTTTTCATGGCGGCAATCAGGACAAAAATGGGGCAGAGGCAATTTATGTTTGCGATAAAAAGCCAATTCCTGCGGAATAATTTTAAACAATTTTTGATCATTTTCACACGCAATAATTTCAATTTTTTGCGGCAAATCTTTTGCCGAAAAAGTTTTCATGCCGATTTTCGGTGAAATAAAATCATTCCACTTATAACCTTTTTTTAGTGCATCTTCCCGCGACAAAGGAAAATACCAATTTGCTAAAGTATCGTTATAGCCAAAGGGACTCAATTTTATTGGAAAGAACTCACCATAATCACCATTATTTTTCATATGCTCAATAATTTTCGCCACTAATTTTCCATATTCCTCCTGCAAATATTGCTTATTAAAAACACAATATTCCTTTTGTCTCAGCCCAATACAGCCAAAACAATTTTTACAGCCCATTAAATCACGACAAAAATAACAATCACTGATCCCACTGCAATTGAAACACCAAAAACTGTGATAAGCGCCCATGCACTTGGTGCACTCATAACAAAGTTCCACCTGCAAAGACCAAAAACAATCGACGCAATCCGAGCCAATGCCGGCAGAATTACAGTAATAAAAATTCGCGGCCTGTTCTGAATTAAAACAAAGATAACAATTTTTCAAATCGTTGGTGCCGTTACAATAATCGCTATTTTCATTTTGACGATTTTGTAAATTTATGCGCGGTACATCACTCATCAAAGCTTCGAATTGTTCAAAAAAAGGCTTATTGAAATCAAAATCACGCCCATAAGTCATGGCATCCCAAACATCCGACCACCAAATTTTTTGGTCGTAAACTTTAAATTTTGAATCCGTGGGATACAAAGACAACATCTCTTTATCGGAAAAATCGCATTTTGATTTATACAAATTTCGCTCATTGCGAAAAGTCATACGTCTCTGCATGCGACAAAGCGGACAAAACGTCGGCTGCGGCACCACAAAATGTTCATAAATTTTCAAATCCTCCGACGGAATCTCAAACTGAACATTACAATTTCGGCAGATTTTAGACATGAGAGTTTTAAAAACAGAAAAAGTATATTAGAATGGGCACAATGTAGCAAACTTTAAAAATCAACATGCCACTAAACACCGCCATACTCAAAAAGAAGCAACAATTCACCGACGATGTAATCGAGTTGGAATTTGAGACGTCACAGCCCTTTAATTTTGTGGCCGGACAATTCGTTACTTACAAAATAGCAGATAAAATACCACCCTGCTTCCGGGCTTATTCCATTTCCAACGCGCCTTTAAAAGATGGCAATATCCTAGCCACATGCCTAAAGGTCGTACCAAATGGGCGCGGCAGTAATTGGCTAAATACTCTTAAAATCGGCGATAAAGTGGAATTTATGGGACCAAGCGGCAAATTGACTTTCAAAACTTTACCGGAAAAACTCGCCCTTTTCATCGCTACCGGCACCGGCATCACGCCTATGAAATCAATCATCGAAGATGAACTCGCCAAAGGCAACACTCAAAAAATGCATCTGCTCTTCGGCCTGCGCTACATCAAAGACATTTTCTACAAAGAACATTTTGAAAACCTGGCCAAAAATCATCCGAATTTCACTTTTGACATGAGCCTCACCCGTCCCGAAAATGATTCTTGGGCCGGCTCAAAAGGTCGTGTCACCGAAATTTTGAATAAAACCGATCTGGACCCGAAAAACACCGAAGTCTACATGTGCGGACTCAAAGATATGATCCTTGAAGTCACCAATTTGCTCAAATCCAAGGGCTTCGAAGACAGTGCCATTCACGACGAAAAATACAATTAACCACGCGACTTCGTCGCAGATTTTGGTGCTCAGGGCGGGAATCGAACCCGCACTCTATTGCTAGAACAGGATTTTAAGTCCTGCGCGTCTACCAATTCCGCCACCCGAGCAAGAACGATGAAATTGCCGGCCCATCTTAGCACAACTTCCCTATCTTGTAAAAAGGGGGATTTTATGGTAGAATGAGAAGAAATTGAAACCAAAATGAAAACACCAAGAAAACTGCAAAATCCGCTTTTCAACCACCGTTTTGTCTTTGACAAACCCTGCGAAAATCCACCGCCTGTGGAAGGAGAAAGAAAAGAAAAAGAACCTGATGGAAAAGCCGAGCGCGCAGATTTAGCCGATGAACCGGCCGAAGAAGCAACAAGAATCGATCAAGCAGACAAGGAATCTCCCGCCGGCAAAGTTCATAAAAGCTATTTTGATAGAATTAAAGCCGCACCGGAAGAATCAGCTGAAAAAGATCGCCAAAAACTCAAAGATGCCGAAATTAAAACCATCCGTTTCAAAAGCCGGTTTTTGAAAGGAAAAGCTGACAAAGAAGACGAAGCTACACAAGCAGCCGGAGTGAAAGAAGAAACGGAAAAACGCATCAAAGCCTACAGCGATAAAAGCGATGAAAAATGGTATACTTTGAATTACCAAAATCTAGGCTCGGACAAAAGAGGCCGTTCGCATGAAATGAATATCGGTTTGGGTGACATTTTGCTAGACCCGGATATCAAAGAAATCCTAGTAAAAAAGAAGGGTGGTGAAGTAATCAAAGCTCATCGAGGAGTAGTTCCCGGCCGTCAAATGTACGCCGGTCGTCAGGCTTTTCTGGACGCAAACAATAGCTATGTAGCCACACTAACCGGCGACAGCTTCCGCATTTTAAGCAATGACGAAACTGATTTCAAAGATCAAAAAGCGTTAAAAAAATATTTAAGCGAATTTTCCGCGGACGAAAAAGTACGCGAAGAAAACGAAAAGCATTTTGAAGATGAAATGAAGGCTCAAGAAGACCAAGACGTTTACTACACCGAAGCCAATCTGGACCCAAACAAAAGCGTCGCGGAACAAATAAAACTGCCGCTGACCGCTTCACAAAGAGCCAACGCCGAAATTATCGAAAAAGTATTCAAGGAAGGGCTGGAAGGCAAAGGAATTCCACCGGAAGGTGTAGCCAAAATCATCGCCGCAGCAATCGTAAATGCCTACAAAGAGTCAAAATTAAACGCCGGCGCCATTGGCGATCACGGCAATAGCGTCGGTTTATTCCAATTAAATATAGCTGGCGCAGGCCACGGCATGAGCGTAGAAGCAAGACAAGACCCAACCACCAATGCCAAAACCATTCTCGACCGTGAAGTTTTGGGAAACTATGGCAGAGTTCTCATTTCCCGCGCTACCGCGGGAGCCACCTTAACAGAATTAACCGCTCTATTCTCCAGATATATCGAAAGGCCACGAGACGTTTACGCCTCGATGCAAGCACGTTCAAAAGCAGCTTTGAGAATGTTTGGTGAACGCGTGAGTGATACCGGCGATGAAATTGCTGAAAGAATTGATAATGGCGAAAAAAGCTTCAACGGCAAAGGCATCATGAAACTTCAGAGCAACCAAAACACCTGGATCTTTGGCAGCAGCGGCGCCGTGGCCATGAATAATATGAAAACCGGTCTTAATTTGGGGAACACCGGCTTTTTCGGCATCGTCGGCATCAACCCCATGAAATTTTTAGCCAAACTACAGGCGGAATGGCCCAGAATTGCAAAACTAAAACTTCCAAAACAAATCGTCCTCGTCGGCATGGCCGTGAATGGCGTAGGAACAAAAGACAGTCCATCATTAATCGAGAAAAATTTAAATGCTTATGCCTCAATAAAGAGCTTTCTTGAAGAAAAAGGCGTAAAAGTAAAAATCGCCACCGTTCAACCGGCTGAAAATGTAGGCGAACAAGTCAGCAAATTTAATGACAAATTACGCGAAAAATATGATTCCGACACTCTGATAGATATCGCCAAATACACCACTACCGAAGACGGCAAACATATCAACCCCGAATACGCCGCCGCCGATGGCATCCATTTGAGTCGCCGCGGCTACAAAACTTTTGCCAAATTGATCAATCCTTCTGGTGGGCAAGGAGGGACTTGAACCCTCACAGGATTGCTCCCACAGCGTTCTGAACGCTGCGTGTCTACCATTTCACCACTTGCCCATTTCATGGTGGGTCAGCCGAGGGTCGAACTCGGGACCGTCGCCTTAAGAGGGCGCTGCTCTACCAGCTGAGCTACTGACCCATGAATACGCGTAAAAAATTGCAAGGAGCAAACTATCATCAATCATACTCTCTTGCAAGATTTTTGCAGAATAAACAATTAATACAAAAGCAGATAGCCGCCTACAAATTGCACGGCCTTAAACTGCTTATTCTCATAGTTCAAATTCAAATCATGGATTCTAAAAGATCCTTGCGAAAAATTGATAGTCATCTCGGAAATCGGTACGGATCCTGTCGGATATTTCGCCACCAAAGCATTATACATGGAACTCAAATCCGTCCTGAAAAGTTCAATTCCATCCGGAGCAATTTCTTTAAAAATTAACATTGGCCCTTCAAACACGAAAACATATTGTTTTCCATTGACAAGAGTTTTTGACGGCTCGGAACCAGCCTCGGCATTTATTCCAATATCTCCAAAATAAGAATATCCGCTTATATTAACCATGCAACCAAGCGGATAAGGCGGCTTCCACTTCACGACATCTTTGTTGCAATCTTGTTCGGCAACCAAATTAACATTATATGGCCCTTCCGTCGGAGGATATCCGTAGGGATATGCGAACTTACTCATCTCCACGCCCATATATCCCTCGATCGCCTGCACTTTCGTCCAATAATCATATTCGTAATTTGTTTTTATATCAGCCAGATTTTGACTGAACCAGGGCTGCAAAGAATCGGTGCCGTAATTTTCCACAACATAACTAAGCGTGGAATCAACACTATAAACATCAGCACTATTCAATTTGGTTACATCGGCCTTGACCACTTTTCCATTCACAAGAATTCCATTTTGTACCAATAATTTTTCCAAACGCACCGTTTGACTCGTTTTTGGCAAATCAAAAACGCTTTGCGGACCATAAAGCATCGCCACAATGATGACAAAAAGTGAAACTGCCATGAATTTCAGATTTTTCGACTCGGAAATTATATAAAAAACAGCCATCACTAACGCCCAAACACCGAAAGCCACCACAAAATACCTATCTTGCGTCACGCCGTAATTCTGGATTCTCATGCTGATAGACAAAGCCAGAACCAACAAAAGTGGCAACAGCAAAACAAAAAACCACTTTTTAAAAAATTCCACATGACTCGGAAATTTTTCTTTCACGGAAAAAATGAAAAAATAAGTCAGCACGCCCACCATCGAAAAGCCCATAATCCAGGAAGCCACGCCACCCATTGGCCATTGCCAAGTAAAGAGAATTTTTCCGCTATAGACATACAAAACCAGCAAGTAAAGGAAAACCAGCGGCACCAAGAAATACTCCGTCAAAACGCGCAGAAATTTCGGATAAGCCGTAGTCCGATCCAGGCTCTTGAAATTATGAGGCACGCCGGAAAGAAAAAACATCGAAACCAAAATACCGGTAATTACAAACCAGGCATCACCAATATATTCGCCACCAAGATTGAATTTAAAAAGATAATTAACGGATTCAATCAACAGCACAATTCCCAAAAATAAAATACCAAAATAAAACAAAGCCTGAAAAATCCTGCCGATCAAACTCACCGAAAATTGCCAAAAAGCATTCCCCTTCCCGCGACAAAAAAATGGCGCAAAAAAGACCAAAATGGCCGCAGCCGAAAACATTAAAACCGAGCGCAAACCGTCCGTGCCAAAACGCTCCTGTAAATTGCGAAAAATGTAAAAATAAGCCGCTCCAATCAAACCAAGTACCACTACCCTACTAAACCACCTGCCAAAGCCACCAACCTTTTTCGACTCCATAAACAAATCCACCGCCATGGCAAAAGGAAAAGCAAAAACACCTGTGACAATGTAGCCATACAGTTCCGTGTAATGATGATGATTGTTTATCACCATCAAAATCGTCGCCACGTAAGCGGCCAGCACCGAAATAGTGAAACGCCTGATCGTCCTCGCGGTCATTTCAGACACCTCCCCAAGTGTAGGTAGAGCCATAGGAGATTGGTTAAATTAAAACAACCAGTATGATAACAAGCTTCAAGCCTTTCCACAAACAAATTCCGCCGCTATACTGCCAATCATGAAAAACATTTTACTCTACACGGACACACCACAAATAGGCGGCGCCGAACTACAAATGTTTTTGTTGGCGAAATTTTTGGACAAGAATGAATTCAGGCCAGTTTTGGCTTGCGGCAATTATTCGGCACTTGATCGCTGGTGCGAAAATTTCAGCAAAGAAGGCGTGAAGGTTATTCGCATGAAAGTAAAAAGCAAACACGACCCGAAACATTTTTTTCAATTAAATAAAATAATCGGAGCTGAAAAAATCGACATTCTGCACGCGCACATTTGGAATCCGGCCAGTTGTCGCTTTGCTTTTGCCGCAGCCGGTAGGGCAAAAATACCAGTAGTTGCCACCGAGCACGATCCATTTAAACTTAGCTTTTTAAAAGATTTGTTCAAAAAATATTCGCTAAAAAGGGTCAGCAAAATTGTGACCGTCTCCGAAAATAACAAAAAAATCCTGAGTGAACTTTATCCAAAAGAAAAAGCCAAAATCAGTGTAATTCACAACGGAATCGACACCACCTGGTGGCAATCGCAATTACTAAGATTTACCGATTTGGATCGCCGCAAAATCAAAGAAGAATTATTTTTGGCGCGCGAAAACACTCTAATAATCATTAGCATCGCCGAGCTTCACGAACGCAAAGGCCTGAAATATTTGATTGAAGCTATACCGCAAGTGGCAGCCAAATTTCCCAATATCAAACTGGTTATCGTCGGTGAAGGTCCTGAACGCACCGAGCTGGAAAAATTAATCAAAAAATTGGGGATAGAAAACCACGCCACTCTCACCGGCCGCCAAAAAGAAATTCCTAAATTGCTAAAATCTTCCGATATTTTCGTGCTACCATCACGCCGCGAAGCCTTCGGTTTTGTATTACTGGAAGCCATGATAACCGGATTACCAGTCATCGCCAGCAACACCGGCGGTATTCCGGAAATAATTAAAGATAGTAAAACTGGTCTGCTGGTGAAACCTGAAAATTCTGCCGAAATTGCAGCGGCCTTAATTGACCTCATTAGCCATCCTGAAAAGCGCGAAAAATTAGCAGCGACCGCCCACAAACTCCTCCACGAAAAATTCACCGCCCAAAAAATGGCGAAAGAATACGAAAAAATTTATGGGGTGTTGTACAAGACGTGACAACACAAAATTTAAAAAACTTTTGGCTTACATTAAACAAAAATAAAATTTCATAAACAAAAAACTTGAAAAGCTTTTAACGGTGGTATAATGAAGTCATGAACAATACGATTACTACAGAAATGCTATACAACTTGATGCTGGATTTTAGAAAAGATCTAACGGGAGTTAAAGGCGAAGTAGGCGGACTTAAAGCCGAAGTAGGCGGACTTAAAGCCGAAGTGGGCGGACTTAAAGCCGATTTAGCTAAAGTTAAAGCCGATGTAGCTGAAGTCAAAGCCGATGTAGCTGAAGTCAAAGCCGATCTGACAGAAGTCAAAGCCGATCTGACAGAAGTCAAAGCCGATCTGACAGAAGTCAAAGCCGATCTGAAACTTTTCAAATTTGAGGTAACTAAAAGGTTCAATTTCGTCGATATGCATTTTAATCTTATTGACCAGAAACTTGCTCAACACGATAAACGATTTGACAGCATCGAAGCCTTGCAAGCCAGAGATCATGAAACACTAAACGAGCTCTGGGAAAACAGAAAAGACATGAAATTAAGCCTTACCCACACACTTTTGACAGTGACAGGGTTATTATCAGCGATCATTGCCTTCACGGTAGCAATGATTACAGGCAAAACGATTACTTTCAGAAATTAGAATATGAAATTAAAGACCATTTACATCTGTAATTCTTGCCAATTCGAGAGTTCTAAATGGCTCGGACAATGCCCACAATGCAGCCAGTGGAACACTTTTATGGAGGATGTGATAAATGTCGGCAAACCTGAAAAAGGCAGTCTTTCAAAAACTCCCCGTTCATTAAAAGTAGGTACGCAATCACCCACCTCCTTAGAAAACAGCGGAAAAAACACCGCAACCAGATTATTCAGCGACATCGAAGAATTCGACCGCGTTATAGGACAAGGAATCACTCCGGGAAGCATTATTTTACTTAGTGGCGAGCCGGGAATCGGCAAATCCACATTGACCCTTCAAATTGCCAATAATTTGGCGAAAAAATTAAAAGTACTCTTAGTTTCAGGCGAAGAATCCGTGGAACAAATTGCCGGTCGCGCCGGACGTCTCAATTTAAATGAAAAAAATCTACTGGCGCTAAACGAATATAATCTCGAAAATATTTTAGCAACAATTCGGGCCGAAAAACCCGGTCTTATAATCATTGACTCAATTCAGGTTATTTCCAGTATGGATTTTCCCGGAGCGGCAGGTTCAATCACCCAAGTCAGATATTCCACTGAAAGACTTTTGGAAATTTCAAAAACCACCAACACCCCGGTAATTTTAATCGGTCATGTCACCAAAGACGGCACATTGGCCGGACCCAAAGTTTTAGAACATTTAGTAGATACAGTTTTACTTTTCGAAGGAGATCGTTTCCAGCAATTCCGTTTACTGCGTGCACAAAAAAATCGCTTCGGCTCGTGCTCGGAAGTAGGCATTTTCGAAATGACCGAAAACGGCTTGATTGAAATAAAAAATCCTTCGGAGCAATTTCTGGAAGGGCGCAAACAAAATGCCATTGGCTCGGCAATCACTGTAGCCATGGAAGGCACGCGACCATTTTTAGTCGAAGTGCAATCACTGGTATCTACCAGTGCTTTCGGCTTTCCTAAGCGCACCGCCAATGGTTTTGACTTAAATCGTCTGCAAATTCTCATCGCCGTTTTGGAAAAATATTGCAAATTCAATCTGCAAAACCAGGACGTTTTCATCAATGTGGTCGGCGGCATCAAATTAAGTGAACCCGCCTCCGACCTTGCTGTCTTAATGGCCATCGCTTCCTCTTATCTCAAAAAACCACTCCCCCAAACAGCCGCAATTTTCGGCGAAGTGGGACTTTCCGGCGAACTCCGCAAAGTCATTCACCATGAAAAACGTCAAAAAGAAGCCGAAAAAATGGGCTTCACGCAAATCATCAGCTCGGGAAATCACAAAGAAATACAGACAGCACTAAGGATTCTGAACTAAATTTTAAAAAATTTTCTAGTGTTTTCAGTAGCAATTTTTGACAACCTTTCAAAATCTATCCCCTTTACTTCCGCAATTTTCTGGGCTGTCTCCACCACATACGAAGGCTCATTGCGTTTGCCTCTATGTCCTTGTGGTGCCAAATACGGACAATCCGTTTCCACCATAAATTTGTCCAAAGGGGCCTCTTTTACCACTTCTCGCAATTCTTTTGCACTCGGATAAGTAATGATTCCAGTAAATGAAGTATAAAATCCCGCCGCCCACACCTTCCGTGCAAACTCCAAAGTCGAACCATAACAATGAAAAACCGCTCGCACCGGCTCCATTTCATTTTCATCACAACCGCAATCTTGAACAAGTTTTTTATACAATTCTCCGTCGCGACTAAACTGCTTCAATAAGCCAAAACAATCCTCATCTGCGGCACGATTATGGACGATCACCGGCAGGCCTAATTTAACGGCCAACTCCAAATGTTTTAGAAAAGAAAATTTCTGCCTCTCGTGATCCACGTTAGATTTGAAATAATCCAAGCCCGTTTCGCCAATAGCAATAATTTTTCGCTCACCACCGCCCTTCCTATCCGCCAAAATCCATTTTTCCCATTCCTCCAAAAGTTCATCAGAAATATCTAGCGCATCATACGGATGCAAACCCACCGTCGCATACAAAAAACCGCTCTCATCGTCTTTAGCCATTTTTACCGACAAAGCCGAAGATCCGGCCCCACAACCCACATTCACAATATGCTGCAAACCCGCCGCCCGCGCACGGCCAATAACATCTTCGCGATCTTCATCAAATTCCGGAAACATAATGTGCGCGTGCGTATCAATCAGCATAAACCCAATTTAACATATTCTTCAGTTCTTCCAAAATACTCCACCCTTTCTCAAAACATCATCTGAATACAATTTTGCATTTCTCAAAGTATTTTTGTCAGAAACCTCCTTTAAATCCATAACTAAAGGCTCTTGAGTCAAAGGATCCACGCCTTCAGGATATACCACCACTTTTCCACCGGCAACACCACCATTTATCAAACCAGCCATAGCTTTACCACATTTGGCACCCATAATTTGATCATAATGAGAAGGAGTCGCTCCTCGCGCTTCATAACTCTGAGACGCCCTTTTAACTTTTTCTATTCCCGCAAAATCCTTAATCGCCTCCATCACCAACTTACCAACATTTTTAATCATTCCACCACCATTCACATCATCAACCAAACCCGTTGGAACAAAACCTTCCGCCACCACTACCACACAACTTCCAAATTTACGCTTTCTTTTGGCAACTTCGTCAGCAATATCTTTTAATGAAGTTGGTTTTTCTGGAACCAAAATCATCACCGTTACTCCAAATTCTTCTATCTTTCTCACCAAATCTTTTTCGTCCGGATTTCCTTTCAATTCACAAAAATTTCTCGGATCATGTCGAGCAGCTTCAAAAGCTAAACGCCCTGAACTTCTACCAAAAACCTCTACCACCGTCACCTCTCGATGAGAAAAAACACTTTGCGCGATATTAAAAATAGATCGTTGATAATCCTTAAGAGCCGTATCAAAACCCAAAGCCTGAACCGGTTCACCATTGATGCAAACATCACCATCAATGGTTTTCGGAGTACTAACCACTACTCTATCCGGAAACTCTTTGGAAACCTCAATAAATAAACCCAATTGGCCATTACCTCCCGTACCGGACAAGAAGCCAAATTTATCAATATTTCTCAAGGTGTTGTCCCTATCGCCATTCATAGCATGCATTCTGGCCGAACCGAAAGGCGTACTGGCCTGCCCCCTCAAATCTTCAATCAACAAATTATCCACAATAATTAAGCCATCGTCAAAATTTGCACAAGGAACAACCAAACCACTGGCGGCATTTTTTACTCCCAACAACATTCTTCCACCATCTAAATTTTCAGCCAAAGCCGCCAAACAATCGGCAATACCGGCAGAATCCCCACCACCTGTCACGCTAATACCGGCCTTGGTTCTATCCATCAGTTTCAACAAATCTCCTTGCGTTAAATATCTCAAAGAACCATCATGTAAACCAACTTGAATACAATCTTCATCATAGCCATCCGCACGTAAAATTCTGCCACCGGTCGCGCTAACCCGTTCAACCACATGCCGACAAATATCCGCCACACTCATTACCCCATCCACCTGTTTACCAACCTCAGCGCTAAGCATATGAACAACAAAACGCTGTTGCTCAAGCAAAGGCAATTCGTCACGCTGACCCATTGATCCAAAAACCCGCAAAACATCTTCCGTCACGGGACCATCAGGCCCACCAATCTCCGGAAAAGAAATTACACCATCATCACTCATAGTCATTTAAAAAATTGACAAAAGTATATTATAGAAATATCATCGGGGCACAACAAGAAAATCTTATGACACAAGAAAGCACCAAAGTAAGTCAACTCAAAACAAACCATCCTTTTGGTTGGGCTTTCTTTTACTTTAGCTGATTTTTGAGGTTTTAGATTAATTTTCCCAATCTAAAAGCCTCAACAAGAGGCTATTTTTTATTTTTAATAACTAACAAGCAAAAATATGATCATCGTAATGCAGGCCGGCGCGCCAAAAAGTGACGCCATCAAAATCATCGAAGAATTACAGGCAAAAGGGCTGACACCCATGCCGCTGTACGGCGTGGAACGCACCGTCATCGCTGTCATCGGCGAAGAAAGAGACTTAAGTATTGGGCATCTGGAAGCCATGTCCGGCGTTGAGAAAGTCATGCGCGTGGTGCATCCGTATAAATTGGTGAGCAAGGAAACCAAACATGAACCAAGTATCATCGAAGTAAATGGCCTGAAAATAGGCAGCAATCAATTGGCGATTATTGCCGGTCCTTGTTCGGTGGAATCAGTGGAACAAATCGATGAATGCGCCCGAGAATTAGCAAAAGTCGGCGTAAAAATCCTGCGTGGCGGCGCCTACAAACCACGCACCGGCCCATATTCATTCCAAGGCTTGGGCAAGCCGGGACTAGCCATGTTGCGTAAGGCGGCTGATCGCTACGGCATGGCAACAATCACCGAAGTTCTAGACATTCGCGACCTCGACAATATCGCTGCTCAAAGTGACATGATCCAAATCGGCGCGCGTAACATGCAAAATTTCGAATTATTAAAAGAAGTCGGCAAAATAAAAAAACCGGTCTTGCTAAAACGCGGGCTGGCGGCCACCATTGAAGAATTGCTTCTGGCAGCGGAATACATCATGTCCCAAGGCAATCCACAGGTAATTCTCTGCGAACGCGGCATCCGCACATTCGAAACTGACACACGCAACACGCTCGCTCTAGCTACCGTGCCACTCGTGAAAGAGCTCAGTCACTTGCCAATCCTAGTCGATCCATCTCATGCCACCGGCAAAA
>JACRIB010000115.1 GCA_016235895.1 Candidatus Peregrinibacteria bacterium
AGGACGGCCGTGATTGAGATGAAAAAAGATTTGGAGGGGGTGCTTTAGTCTACCAGGCTAAGCCATTCTTTGATGGATAGTGTTTCCGGACGACGACTAAGATCGATGCCAACTTTTGTCATTTGGTTTTTGTAATCGGTCAGAGTGTTGGAGAGCATTTTACGACGTTGAGAGAAGGCTTTTTTGGCCAGAGAAAGAATTTTTAGAGCTTTTTTAGTTTCAATAAAATTAGGATCTGAAGGTTGGTAGATTTGAATTTGTAAAATGGCGGAATCGACTTTTGGTGCCGGATAAAAACAACCGGCGCTGACGTTTCTTATCAATTTTGACTGGCCAAAAACGGCTACCTGTAGAGATAAAACCGTCATGTCCGGCTCGATCAGGCAAATTTTTTCGGCGACTTCTTTTTGAACGAGAACTGTCATGGAGGTGGGTTTGTAGTCGGTTTGCAGAAAAAGATTTATTAACGGAGAGGTGATATTGTATGGAATGTTGGCAACGACTTTGTATTGTTTCAGGGCGGGACTGAATCGTAGGGCATCTTGGTTTAAAATTGTGATGTTTTTGTAGTCGGCAAGTGTGTTTTTCAGCACCGGCATGAGGCGCGCGTCTAATTCCAGAGTGGTGACATGCTTGGCATTTTTTGCCAATTCTTTGGTGAGAACGCCAAGGCCCGGGCCTATTTCAATTATTTCGTCGGTGGATTTTAGGTCCGCCATCTCAACAATTTTTTCCAGGATCTCCCGGTTGATCAAAAAATTCTGGCCGAAATATTTTTTGGCCCAGAGTCCGTGTTTTTCTAAAATTGCCTTTATGGTTGAGAGATTGTAAAGTTCCATTATTGTAAAATTCTTATTAATTTTAATTGTGAGCCGGCGCCGCTGATGATGCTGATCTTGTTTTTATCGACGTTAAATTTCTTGCTCAAAAACTTGATTAGTTCGGCATTGGCACGGCCTTTTTTCGGCACGGCCTTGATGCGGATTTTGATGGTTTTTTCGCCGCTGTCATCGGTCATTATTTCCGTGATTTCATTCTTCGGACTTTTTGGGATGACTTTGATGCGAAGGTATCGTAGTTTCATTGGTGAGATTATTTTTTAAATATTTCATGAGGACTTTGTGGCTTTCCATTAGCAATAAAAAAAGTAGGGCAGTGAAGTAAACGATCATCAATTCGCCGGTTTTTAGATTAGTTAGGCCGAGAATTTTTTCGATTGCGGGGTAAGTGGTTATTATTTTTAAAATCAAAGCGCAAATGATGGCGCTAATCATCATGTAGGGATTGGAAAAAGTTTTTATTTTGAACAAACTTTTTTCTTTGAAGCGAATTTCGAAGGCAATAATGATTTGAATGATTGCCAGAAGAATAAAAATCATCGTGCCGGAATTGAGATAGGCTTCACTGTTTAGAATGATGTTTTCACCCGGTATCCAGCCAAAACGAAGCAAATTCCAAAAGTAAATTGTTCCTATGGCCAGGGTACTGAAGAGGCAGGTACTAATAAATTTTGCGTTGAAAATTTTATCTTCGTTAATGATTTGAGCATCCGTGTTGCGCTCTGTGTTTAGCGCTAATTCCAGGATGGTGTTGATTAAAATGTCGAGGGTGATTATCAAATAGATTGAAAACGGAAAGGGGGCTTGAAGAATCAAGGCGGCCAAAAGCAAGATTAATTCCGTAATTTTTGAATTAAGAGCGTGGCTGATTAATTTGCCGCGATTTTGTTTGTTTTTGCGGCTGCGATCAATGTGTTCCAAAAGCTCTTTGATACCGTGGCCGTGCCTCTTGCTGGCAAAAGTGACCACTTCGCCGTTTTTTTCCAGGGTTTCTACGATTTTAGTTCGGTGGTGGGGTTTAATATTGCAAAAAATATAGTCTTTTTCTTTGTTCGCAAGAATTTTGCCCAGTTTCTCGTCATCCAGGGAGTCCAGATTCAGGCCGTCGATTGCCTCAAAATGATTTGGGTTAACTATTTGCATTTCGGTGGCGATAGCGACGGCTTTTTTTTCTTTCACGCCGGAAATGACATATATTTTGATTTTATTTTTCTTGATTTCTTCGATGTAGGGAATGAGTTCCGTGTTAATATTCTCAACCAGGCCGATCAGTCCGACCAGCACCATTTCATGTTCGCATAGTTGTTCGCTGTAATTTTCCAGACGTTTGATGGGCATCGGTTTATAGGCAAAGGCGATGATTTTTTGGCCCCTTTTGGTCATTTTTTCGATGCGTTTTTTTAGCTTGTGGCGGCGCTGATGGTCGATTGATTCTCTTTTCCTGCTAATTAATTCACGGGTGCATTTTTCCAGAATTTTGTAGGGATTACCTTTGGAGAAAGCAAAAATTTCTTTGGTTTTGCCGTTCATCGCGACTACGGTGGAAATTTTCTTTTCTTTGGTTGAAGGCAATTTGGTGATTATTTGATTTTCTTCGTGAATTTTTTTTAGGTCTATGGCGCAGGATTTGAAGAGATTTTCAGTGATGTGTTCAATGTTTTTCATTTTTTCATAATGGCAGAGGCAAGTGGTAATAGCCATTAAATTCATCGCAAATTCTTTTTGGAATTCGCTGCGTTTTACGTCAATTTCCAGTTTGCTTTGAATGTCCAGTAGTTTGAAATGATGGCTTTCCGCCACGTTTAATTCGGCACGCGCCTTGAATTTGTCGAAGAAAAACGTTTTTACTTCCACCGGTTCTTTGGTAAGTACGCCGGTGATTGGAGTGCAGATGCTGGTGGTTTTGGCGAGGCGGCCGTGAAGTTTTAAGTAAAATTTTGGAATATTCAGAGAAGCTATCAGGCTCATAGGAGCTATCGAACCGAGGGTCGCCAAAATATTGAAAATAATTTCTTGATTCATTTTAGGATAATTTGCTTTTACGCCATTTGTCTATTTCTTTGTGATTGCCGGACATGAGAACTTTGGGAACTTTCATCCCTCTGAATTCCGCCGGACGAGTGTAATGTGGATATTCTTTTTTGCGATCCAGAGCTTTTGAAAATGACTCTTCTTTGTGTGAGTCCGGACTATGTAAAACGTTTGGAAGCAGCCTGGAAACCGCGTCCACGATAATCAGGGCAGGGAGCTCGCCGCCGGTGAGGACGTAATCGCCAACGGAGATTTCTTCGTCAACAAGTGTGTCAATGATTCTTTGGTCGATTCCTTCATAGTGGCCGCAAATCAGGATTAGGCCTTTTTTCTTGATAAGTTTCTCGGCCTTGATTTGATTGAAGGTTTTGCCGCGTGGGGTTAAATAAATTACAGGGCCTTTATTTAGTCTTTTTACGCGTTTTATGGCCTCATAAAGAGGCTGAGGCGTCATGACCATGCCGGCACCGCCACCGAAGGGAAGGGCATCAACCTTGTGATGCTTATCTTTGCTGAATTTGCGAATGTCGTGCGCCACGATTTTTATGAGTTTTTTTTGTTGGGCGCGGCGAAGTATGCTCGTAGAGATATACGAGTCAAAGATATTTGGAAAAATTGTCAGGATGTCGAAGCGCATGGTAGGATGTCAAGGATAATTATACAAGATGGTTGTTTTGCTCATCGTATGGGTCTTCGCGCCATCTTTCCATTGCACGGAAACGGTGTAAGTGGCTTGGGAATTATCCGCCGCTACATCCGTGAATTTTATGCTGCTAAAAAATTTACTTTTTGTAATTGCCGGACCGTTTACGGAATTTAATGAAGAAAAATAACCGGGGCTTTTCGGGTCACTATTCAAATACACCTGAAAATTATTATTGGTATTTAAATTTTGATCCAAATCCAAATCTACGTTCGCCGCCTGCATTTGCCAGACACCTTTATTTAAAATGGCAACATAATTGGAATTTGAAGTGACATTATTTACGCAGGAGAAATCCGATAAATTATCGGGAACAAGTCGTAGCCAGCACTTTAATTTATCCGCGGGCTTCAGCAACCAATTGGTATATGAAATACTTTGTACCACTTCATCCCCCTCATCTAATAATCCACTTGCAACCAGATAATCTTTCGAAAGAATCGTGGTGGAAATGGAATTGGTGGTGATTGAACCCAGGGCTAAAACCGCCATGCCGAGCGTGGTAACGGCCACCAAAGCTTCAGTCAAGACCAAACCGGCTTTTTGAGAGAATGTTTTTGGATGAGGCATGAGTGAATTATAGACCAGAGTAAAATTTTTACTAAATGTTTTTTGCAAAAAACAAATTATGATATACTGGCGAATGATTTTCTTTAATATTTTTCCAATGAAAAAAACACAAGGTTTCATTTCGATCATCGCTCTTGGTATTTTCGCCTTGCTGATGATCTTTGCGATCAGTTTGCAGATGACGACAATCGATACAATGAACAATATCAGGAACGGTATAAATTACGATC
>JACRIB010000117.1 GCA_016235895.1 Candidatus Peregrinibacteria bacterium
AAAAGCTCATGGACATGAGTAAAATGGCGGTGCAGAGTTTGTCGAAGGAGATGAGAGTGGGGCGGGGACAGGACAGATTTGATTTAAACGTAAATGGTGCGGACGTGGCGGTACCGCTGAATTTTGATAATTGCGATTTGCAGAAATCCGCTTCCACCGGTCAAAATCGGCCACAACCTTGTCATGCTGTTTCACTAACAAAAAAAATGGAACTGGACGAGCATTCGACTTTCCTTTTCCTGAAATTAAAGAAAAAATTGGGAAAAAATCTCAGTGACAAAGAATTTATAAAACTGATTTTGGAAGAACGGGAAAAGCTGGAATTTCCGCAAAAACAAGGTAAAATCACCGACAAGATGGCTTCTACGGAAAAACTGAAAAGTATCACCGGTGAAACTTTTAACGAAAAACAGATCATGACCGCAGAAAGAGGTAGTTCGGTAAAAACTATCACCGATGATACTTTCACCGAACCACGCTATGTCAGCGCCAAAAGAAGACGTCAGGCAATCCAACCTACAAACGGTAAATGTTCCTACCCAAATTGTAATTCTCCCTACACAGTTCTCCATCATACCGACCGCTACAGTGAGAGCAAAAATCACGATTCCGTTATTCCGCTTTGTAAGGCCCACCATGAATTTGCCCACAACAATCTGATACAGAATGAGCGGCAAACCTCAGATCAATGGAGGTTGGCGCTCGTGCAAGTGACGGATCAGCGTGCGGATCAAGATACGGATCGACTAGCGAAGACCGAAATTTCCCAAGCCGACATTCTCTACAGAAAATACAGAAGAGAATTGCTGTAGAAACGTGATATCGATTGTACGCAGAAAGGGCTTGAATAAAATCTATGGAACCAAACAAACACTGGTTTTCCATCGGTTTTTTTGCTAAAATTGGAGTATGAAAACAAAGAAGATTTCTTTCCGTCAGTCACTCTTTTGGGACGTTGATCCTAAAACCATAAACCCAAAAAAGCATGCCCGTTACATAATTGAAAGAATGCTCGATTTTGGCAATGACAAAGAAATCAGCTGGATGTGGCACTATTATCCACGCGCGCTGATAGCCGATGTGGTCAAAAAATCCCGTGGTTTACACGTAAAATCAAAAGCATTATGGACACTGCTCCTGGCATAAAATCAGTAAAGCTTGAGGATCTTTATTTTAAAAGCTTGCCGCCAAAAACAAAAAAAGCTTTTTTGCATTGTATGCAATTAGACTTGTTTAAATATCCTCAGTGGTATCTTGCCGGAGGCACGGCCTTGGCTTTACAGGAAGGGCATAGACAATCTGTGGATTTGGATTTTTTCAGCACAAAGAGTGAAGTCAAAGAATCCGTATTTGAACGCCAATTATTAGCAACCGGTAGGTGGAAAACCGGATATTTGGATAGAGGTACTATTTATGGAACTTTTGAGGGGGCTAAAATGAGTTTGATAGCTTACCCTTTTTTTATTCCGTCTAATGACAAATTGCGATGCGGAAAAATAATCATACTGTCTTCGGCAAATATAGCGGCTATGAAGATTGTGGCAATCGGCCAGAGAGGCTGCAAAAGAGATTTTGTTGATCTCTACTGGTATTGTACGAAACATGAAAGACTGAGTCAGGTTATTGAAAAAGCTGTTAAGCAATATCCCGGGCAGGAACGAAATATTGCTCATATCCTGAAAAGTCTCACTTATTTCGATGACGCGGACCACGAGCCCATGCCAAAAATTTTCTTTAAGGCGAGCTGGAAAGGAATTAAATTATTTTTTCAAAAAGAGGTCAAAAAAATTGCCCGAGATTTGCTTAAGTTGAACTGAGGCAGATTTGCCCTTTATTGCCTTAAAGTGGAGAGAAATAGTCTGTTTGACTTTTTTTGTTTTTTGTTTTATAATATACGCAAAGCATTTATCAAATAACAAAAACAAAAATGCAAAAACACAAACACTCGAAGGTTAAACACTTCGCAGCAGGCGCAGCGCTTGCTCTTTTAGTTGTCGCTGCAGCGCCGGCAGGTGCAAATTTTTTCGCTGATACGATGATGCCTCCTCCAAGTGGTGGTGGCACAGGCACTCAACAGAACCTTGATCCTCGTTCCTCGGGTGGCACAGGCACTCAACAGAACCTTGATCCTCGTTCACAGCAGGGCCAAATGGGTCAGCAAGGCCAAGTTGGTCAACGTGGTCAGAGTCAAGGTCAAGGTCAACGTGGTCAGAGTCAAGGTCAAGGTCAACAGGGTCAGGGTCAAGGTCAACAGGGCCAAGTCGGTCAGCAGGGCGGCCAGTCTCAAAAAGGTGGCGACTCGAAAGTAAGAAGCCAGGATCGTTCTCAAAACTTTGATATGAGTGGTGGCGATCAGGGTGGTAAAGATTTTGGTGGCGAAGACATGAAGGCTGGTCAATCCTCGGGACGAGGTGCCACAGGTGGTCAATTCCCAGGTGGAGGCGCTACAGGTGGTCAATTCCCAGGACAAGGTGCCACAGGCGGTAATTTCCCAGGTGGTGGCGATCAGTCAAATTTTGGAGCTCCTGCAGGTGATTCATTTATGGACGCATTGAATAGCGTATATGCAGCTCCAACTCAATCTAAATCTTCGGGTTCCAAGCAGTCCAAGTCACAGTCACAATTTACTGCTCCTACTCCAGCATTTGATGTTCCGGAAATTGTTTTTGATGAAACATCCGCTGCCGGAATTAGCAAAAATGATTTTGTACTGGTTCGGGGTAACTTTAATAAATTAGACAAACTTTTGGGTAAGAGTAAAAAACTTGATATTAAGAATTTGTTAGCCGCAAAGAATGTTGTGGATAACTTGTTCGATGCTTGTGATGCGGTTGGTTTAGTATTTGACGCAGATACTGCAACTGAAGATGAAGTAGATTCATGTACAGGCAGACAAGAATTGCAAGCTTTCTGGGATGATGTAACTACAAGACTTATTACCGCAAAGAATCCTAAAAAATTCTCTTTAGCTTCAGCGGATGTTACTAAGTTGAAAGCCCTGGTAGGTAAAGTTTGGAATGTGTTTTACAGTGAAGAAGCCAGTCTAAATCCGGATGCGGTTGCTCCGACAACCGGAAGCGTTAGGGGTAATAGCAGAGGAGGTTCGAGCAATAGCAGAGGCACTACTCCAACAACTAACAGTAGAGGCACTCCAACTATCTAATCAAAAATTGATTTTAAAAAAGTCCCGCTACGGCGGGGCTTTTTTTATGAGTTTTGGCCGCGCAGCCTTAGCTTTGTAGTTGCGTGCGTAGGTTTTTGATGATTTCGCGGCCGGCTTTTTTATTCATTTCCTCAATGATTTTTGGACGGCGCATGACGACTTCCTGGGCCCAGGCGGGGCTGAGGACATTTAAAGTGAGGGTTTTATTTTTGTAACTGGCGGGCTGAATGTAGTCTTCGGCTTGTGGACGGCCTTTGAAAATTTCCGGGGTGAGTTTGCGAAAATCCCGGCAAATTTTGGCGGCCTCCATTTCTTTGCTGATGCCGTAGCGGGTGGCGGCGCGGGGGAGGAATTTTTGGAAAGGTTGGAACATGACAAAATCTAATTTAATCCCTTTTGTTTAAGCAGTCCAACAGAATTTCAAAAGTGGTGGTAGCGGTTTTTTCCCAGGAAAATCTGGCAGCGTGGGCGAGACCGTTTTTGATTAATTTTTGTTGTAATTCTTTGTCTTTATAGAGCGTGAGAATTTTTTTGGCAATGTCGTCCGTGTCGTGGGGATCAAAAAAAATGGCATTTTGTGTTCCGCAGATTTCAGGGATGGAAGAGGCGTTAGAGGCGGCGACCGGCGTACCACAACTCATGGCTTCCAGTGGCGGGAGGCCGAAGCCTTCATATAGCGAAGGGAAGACGAAAATCGCGGCTTGGTTGTATAATTTTATCAGTTCATTTTCGGGGACAAGGCCGGGGAATTCTATTTCGTTTTCGAGGCCGAGAAGTTTTACGGTGGTTTTTATTTCCGGGTAATGTGGGTCGGGGTTGCCGGTGATGACGAGTTTGAGATTTTGGAGGTCGGGATTATTGGCTTTGATGATTTTGAAAGCCTGAATCAGGCGTGGCAGATTTTTGTGGCTGCGCCAGACGCCGGCATAGAGGAGGAAGGGGGGGGGGTTTTCGCTACGCTCATTTTGCTCGCCCTTACCAGGTAGGTGCAGGGCAGGCTCGCTGTGCGACTTCGTCGCATATTTAAATTCCGGAATTACACGAAATTCCGGGGCAATGCCATTGTAAATTACCTGGATTTTTTCTGCCGGGATGCCGAGGAGTTTTATCAAATCTTTTTTGGTATTTTCGGAAACGGCGATAATTTTTTTGGCTTTTTTTACGGCATTTTTCAGCGTGAGGTTGTAGCCGATGCGATGATACCACTTGGTCATTTTTTGCCCGGGAAACATGGAGAGCGTGAGGTCGTGGATGGTAACAATATATGGCTTATTGTAGAGCACGGGGACGTTGAAGTGCGGAAAATGAACGAGGTCGAGGCGGGCGGCGTTCAGTTTTTTCAAAAAAATAAATTGCTCGTCGATGGAATAGTGGCGGGCGTTCACGAGAATTTTTGTGACATGCGCGGGAGGGGCGAAATTTTCGTACTCGGGACTGTTGAAAAAAAGTACGAGTTCGTGGGGGTTCTCGGCCCGCTCGTTTAATTTAATAAAATTTTCTACCAGTTCATGCGTGTAGCGCCCGATGCCCGTAAAGCGCGAGCTGAAAAGGCGGCAATCTATTCCTGTTTTCATGGTCAATTAACAATTATCGATGATCAATGTACAATTTTGGTCTTGTTGACGCAATGCGGAGATTTTTTTACTTGTCTTTGAGGGGGAAATATATTATCGTCCACCTGCACAAAATTAGCATGGAGCGGTAGTTCAGCTGGTTAGAACGCCACACTGTCACTGTGGAGGTCGCGGGTTCGAATCCCGTCCGTTCCGCCATTAAAATATGGTATACTTTCGTCGTATGATTCAAACAACAAAAACAGCGCAGGACATACAGGATGATATTTTTAGGAAAATGTCGGTCGATGAAAGGTCAAAAGTTTGGGCTGGACTGTGGATATTGGCTAAAGATCTTTCAGATAGTAATAAAATGACTAATGGAACAAACGGATCCAAGAAAACTTCTAGTCGACGTAGCACGAATATTTGACCGACTGAAAATTGCTTATTTGGTAACTGGTGGTATGGCTGTTTTTGCTTGGGGAAGGCCCAGATTTACAGCTGATATTGATGTAGTAGTGGAAATTAAACCTGCGGATGTTAAAGCGTTGGGAAAGGCTTTGAGAGACTTAGGAAGGGCCGGATATTTTGACGAGGAAGTTGCAAATGAAGTAGTTAGGAATGGTGGCGAGTTCAATTTTATTGATGGGGTCACAGGTATCAAGGTGGATTTTTGGATTTCAAGTAATAACAATTTTGATCTATCACGGTTCAAGAGACGCACTGCAAAAGAGATTTCGGGAGAGAAAATTTATTTTACGTCTCCAGAGGATTTAATTTTAAGTAAACTGAAATGGTATAAGGAAAGCCGTTCAAACAGGCATTTGGAAGACGCCGAATCTGTTTTTAAAATCTCGGGGACTGTTTTGGATATGGATTATTTGGAAAAATGGGGGAAAAAGCTTGGAGTAGAGGAGGATCTTAAAAAACTGAAATCATGAATTCAAAAATAAATAATCTACGTGTCGCGTCGTTCGGGGAAATTGCTTCGCCGGCGAAAGTCATGAGGCAGGCGAAAATCACCAAGCACGCGGCGGCGACCGTGCTCAAGGCGCGTGAGAATTTGCAAAATATTTTGGATGGAAAAGATTCCAGAAAAATTATTATCGTCGGGCCGTGTTCCATCCATGATGCCAAATCGGCCCTGGAGTATGCGGAAAAACTGAATCAGTTGCGAAAAAAAATGGAAGATAAATTCGTGATTGTCATGCGCGCGTATTTCGAAAAACCGCGCACGACGGTGGGCTGGAAAGGTTTCATTTACGATCCATATTTGGATGATTCTTACAGCCTGAAAGAGGGCGTGGTGTTGGCGCGAAAATTGTTGATAAAAATAAATGACATGGGCTTGCCGACGGGCACGGAGGTGCTCGGGCCGATCGTGATTCAATATTATTCCGACTTGATTTGCTGGAGCGCGATTGGCGCGCGCACGGCGGAATCGCAGACCCATCGTGAGCTCGCAAGTGGCTTGTCTATGCCGGTTGGCTTCAAAAATGGCACGGAGGGAAATGTGGATATTGCGGTGAACGCTATTCTTTCAGCGGAGGCGTCACACAGTTTTTTGGGTATGGATGATGAGGGAAAAGTTTCGGTGGTCGGCACTACGGGCAATCCTTACGGACATATTATTTTGCGCGGTGGAAATAAAGGGCCGAATTATTCCGCTGACGATGTGGCGCGCGCGGTAAATTTTTGCAAAAAAGCCGGAGTGAAACCAAGAATTTTGATCGATTGCAGTCATGCCAACAGTGAAAAAGATTATAGGAATCAGGCCAAAGTTTGGCATGACGTGATAGGGCAAATGAAAAAAGGCTCGAATATTTCCGGGCTGATGCTGGAAAGCAATCTGTCCGAAGGAAGCCAAAAAATTGGTGGCGGCTGGGGTGAAATGAAGTATGGCGTTTCCATTACAGACAG
>JACRIB010000118.1 GCA_016235895.1 Candidatus Peregrinibacteria bacterium
ACTTAATGGAAAATCTCCGTTGGAAATTGCTCGGCCTTTGAACAATTTTGGGTTCAATTTCCATGTGGATGACTGGATTATTTTTTGCAAAAAAATGAAGGAAAAATTCAAAAAACAGCCCCCCAAATGACTACGCTGCCCGTGTTTTTTGGCTCTGGGGCTTACTCTCCGAATTTTTTGTGAGTGGTCGAGTCTCGGCCACGCACATTAAAGACCCTCGGAAAAACTCCAGACCGTTACGAACTTTTACAATTTTGTAACGAAATTTATTCACTGCGACGAAGGCGTATCAGATCAGATACGTTAAGGAGCAGTGAATAAATTGCAGTCAAAATAGTAAAAGTGCAGTAGGTTTGGAGTTTTTCAGCAGCCAGCATACCCAAAAAACTCAATTTCTGCTCATAAGCTTACTACCCTACAGTTCTAAAACTATCGGACAATGATCCGAACCCATGACATCTGGTAGATGATAACAACCTTTAACCAGATCACGGGCGTTTTTTGAGCAGAAAAAATAATCGATTCTCCAGCCAACGTTTCTGGGGCGAGCGCCGGATTGCATGCTCCACCAGGTGTAATGGTCGGGGCCTTTTTCGAATTCACGGAAGCAATCGATGTAGCCGTGAGCTTCCAGTTTATCAAGCCATTTGCGCTCGATTGGCAGAAAACCGGAAATTTCTTCGTTTTCTTTCGGGCGGGCGAGATCGATCGGATGATGCGCCGTGTTGTAGTCGCCTGTTATAAAAAGCTTTTTGCCCAGCTCGACACATTTATCAAAATATTTCAGGGCGGATTCGTAAAATTCCAATTTGTAATTCAGGCGCATCGGATTCATTTTGCCGTTCGGAAAATAAATATTCATAAAAACAAAATCGTCATAATCGGCGATCTGCGTGCGCCCTTCACAATCGAATTTCTCAATGCCAAAGCCATTTAAAATTTCGTGTGGCTGAATCTTGGTGTAGATGGCGGTGCCGGAATAGCCTTTTCTTTGCGCCGGATTGAAATAGGCGTGATAATGATCCGGGGCTAACAATTCCTTGCTGAATTGATGCTCCCGTCCCTTGATTTCTTGCAGGCCAATGATGTCGGGATTCTCTTTGTGCAGCCATTTTATGAAGCCTTTGCGTTCCGCCGCGCGCAGACCGTTTACGTTCCAAGAAATTAATTTCATGTGGCAAAATTAGCATTTAAAGCTTTTATTGTAAAAGTTTTTGCATTATACTTTGGCGGAAATTTCTTAACTTTTAATATATGGCTATCACGGATGGTAATACTAACAAGATTGTTGCGGCAATTGTTTTTGCGGCAATTGTAATATCGGGTTCTTTGGTTTTTTTGGGGGTAAGGGTGAATGGCGGCAATTTGAGCGATGATGTGTTTCAAGAAAAAGTTTCCAAGAGCATAGATGCCTACATCGCAAATGAGCAGAAAAAGGCTCAAGATGCCCAAGTCGCAGCTGATAAACCTAAATTTGTTACGGGTGATTTCACTGACGACGATCCGGTTTTAGGAAATAAAAATGCGAAGGTTTCCATCGTGGAATTTTCCGATTATCAATGTCCTTATTGCGGCAAATTCGAGCAGGAATCTTTCCCTCAAATCAAGAGTCAATATATAGATACCGGAAAAGTGAAATTCGTATATCGTGATTTTCCTTTGAGTTTCCATCAATATGCTTATCCTTCAGCGCTTTTTGGTGAGTGCGTGCATCATCTTTCCGGTAGTCCCGATGCCGATTATTACAAAGTGCACGATAAGCTTTTCGAGACGGTGCAGAATGGCAAATTTGATTACGATGTGATGAGTAAATTCGCGGTTGGTATTGGCGTAGATGGCGCGGCTTTAAAGAAGTGTTTTGATGGCGATAAATACAAAGATGAAATTGCCGCCGATCAGAAAGCTGGAGAGGATGCCGGTATTAGCGGCACTCCGGGCTTTATTATCAATGGCCAAGTGATCAGCGGAGCGCAGCCATTTAGCAAATTCCAGCCAATTATTGAGGATGCCTTGAAAGCGGGCGCAGTAACAAAATAAATGCCGGCCGAACATCCAGAGGAAGTGATCAGGGATGTGAAAACAGCAGGAAGTCGTAGCTGATGCCATTTTCTTCGTCTGAGCCGATTTTTTCCGACCCCTTGAAAGTGGCAGGAATTTCAGGGAAAAAAGTGTCACAGTCAAAAGTTTTGTGAACTTTGGTGAGATAGATGCCTGTGAGGCGTGGATTGTTAATAAATTCTTTAAAAATCTGCCCGCCACCGAGGATAAAGATTTTTTCGATTTTGTCGTCGGCCAAGGCGATAGCCTTATCGATCGAGTTGCAGATGGAGACATCTTGATATTTTTCATCGGCTGATAATTTGTAGTCCGTGTTGCGCGTGAGAATTACGTTCTTGCGATTTGGCAATGGCCGAAATTCCGGTTCAAGAGAATCCCAAGTGTGATGACCCATGATTACCATGTTCTGCTTGGTGAGATCATCTACTTTACGAGTAGTGTCGCGGAAATATTTGTATTCCTTTTTGAGTTTCCAAGGAAGATGGCCATCTTTACCGATGCCATGGTGCTCATCGACGGCGACAATCATGTAGATGGGATGGGTCATACGGCGATCGGAAATTTGATGAATTTTTCGTGTTCGTAACCTTCAAGTGCAAAATCTTCGAACTTCAAATCCCAGAAAGGTTTTTTGGCGATGGTGAGAGTCGGAAGCTTGTGTGGAGTGCGAGTGAGTTGTTCTTTCAGACCCTCTATGTGGTTTTTGTAAATGTGCGCGTCCCCTATCGTGTGAACGAAAATGCCGGGAATCAGATCGCATTCCTGGGCCATCATCATGAGGAGCGTGGAATAACTGGCAATATTGTATGGAACGCCGAGTGCAATATCGGCACTGCGTTGATATAATTGGAGGTCAAGGCGACCGTTGGTCACATAAAACTGGAAAAGTGTGTGGCATGGAGGTAAAGCCATTTTTTCAATATCAGAAACATTCCAGCCACTAACTATAATTCTGCGAGAATCGGGATTTTTTTTAATGGTTTCGATCACATTGGTGATCTGGTCCACGTGAGTTTTATGAAAAATGCCTTTGTGTTCGCGATCCTCCACAAATTTTTCCCATTTTCGCCACTGATAGCCATAAATCGGCCCGAGCTCACCGTCTTCTTTGGCCCACGGATCCCAGATCGAGGTGTGCTGAGTGAGGTCGTCGTTGATGTTTGTGGCGCCGCGGAGGAACCAAAGCAATTCCCTGACAATCGCGCCATAACTGACTTTTTTAGTAGTCACCATGGGAAAACCCTGACGCAGATCATATTTTTTTTGCGCGCCAAAAATCGAGATTGTTCCGGTCCCGGTGCGATCGGCTTTTTCTTCACCTTGCTCGAGGACTTCGCGGACTAAGTCTAGATATTGTTTCATGTGGCAAGATTGACTTATTTGTAATTAGTTTTTTTCTGACTCTTAAGAGTCAATTTCCAATAGACAATATTCCGGCAAAAAATCAAATTATTTATTGACCCCCGGGGGTCAATTCCGGATAGAATTCATGTGTCATTTTTTGTCAACTGTGGCAGATCGTGAAGCTCCCTCCTGTTCAATACCCACATGCATCCTATCTTTATCCTGGTAAACGCGGCTGCCTACAGTCACTTTTTGGCCCTGATATTTTCCTTTGTATGGATTTTCGGCGGCCTGGTCCATGCTACAAAATACCAACTGGCAGATGCGTTTTCCGGCTTGCAATTTTATCGGAAGTGATCCGGCGTTATACAATTCCAGGGTGATTCGACCCTTAAATCCGGGGTCCACCCAGCCCGCGTTCTGTATAAACAAGCCAATTCTACCAATCGAGCTTCTTCCCTCCACAAAAGCTGTAAGATTATTTGGCACTTCTACGTATTCCTGAGTCGTAGCCAGCAGGAATGAATGTGGCGGGATTGTTATGGCATCACCGGTGATCTCACGGTACTTGATCTCGGCATCAAGAGTGATAATATCCATCTGGTTTTGTTCCACAACGAGAAAATGATCACCGAGACGGCAGTCGATAGAAGCGGGTTGAATGGATTTCTCATCAATAGGAGTAACAACCAATTCACCGGAAGCGAGCATGTATTTAAGAGTTTTATCAGAAAGAATCATAGAAATGTGTCAAATGATGAGTGAAATATAGGGTCAAATCCACAATAAATCAATTAAAATTAAAATTTAACCAAATAAAAAATGAAGGAACAAAATCCTATCATGATCGGAGCGGTGTCTGGTGGCGTGACTGCCCTGATCGTAGCCATTGTTTTTAGTAATTTTGCGCCGCAAGTTGCCAAAAATCCGGCTGGTGCCGGTCCGGTTAATGCAACCGTGGACGCCGGATCAGGGCTTGCCGCCAAGGGTGTAAGCCAGGAAGCGCAAGTTGTAAGTGCTGTAAAGAAGACAGCGCCGGCGGTGGTTTCGGTGATTATCACCAAGGACGTGCCGGTGTTGGAAAAATATTATCAGCAGCAACCAAACCCGTTTGGAGATAATAGTCCTTTTGGCAATGATCCATTTTTCAATTTTCAGTTTCCTCAATATCGCCAAAATGGCACGGAGAAAAAGGAAGTTGGTGGCGGTTCCGGATTTATTGTATCCGCGGATGGCTATATTGTTACGAACAAGCATGTAGTTGCTGATCCAAAAGCAGAATATACGGTTTTCATCGGCAATGATAAGAAAAAATATCCGGCAAAAGTGATTTCGACCGATCCGGTGAATGATATTGCGGTGATAAAGATCGAGGCAAATGATCTGCCGTATTTGGAATTTGCCGACTCGGATAAATTGGATGTTGGTCA
>JACRIB010000120.1 GCA_016235895.1 Candidatus Peregrinibacteria bacterium
AAGGCAAAAAGCGCATGAAAATGATGGGCAAAGTGGAATTGCCGCAGGAGGCTTTTTTGGCGGTGTTGAAGAAGAACTAAAATTCAGGGATTATAGTATTGACGAAGAGAGCCAAAGTGGTACTATGGAAGCATAATTTAAACTACATTTTATGGAATTAAATCAATTGCCAGCCGACTACGATGCAGAAAAACTCGGTCCTCAAAAGCGCCAAACCAAATTTGACTCACCAGAGGCAAAATTAGCCTACGACGCAAAAACCTTAGTTGTAAAAGCCAGAGAATCATTGAAAGAAATGGGAATTGAAAATGCTTCAAATGAGCAGGTTGTAGCCGCTATCAAACTCATAGTGGGTAGCCATAGAAAAGATTTTAATAAGGCTTTACCGGACACGGAACAAACTTTGGAAGCAGCGGTAATCTCTAAACTATATACCAAAGAAGAGCAAGCGCGCCTTGCACAAGCCAAAGCTCGTGAGGGTGTGAGAGCTAAATATGAAACTTTTATAGATGGTGCCAAATTAACTCGATCAGACGTTCTCAAGCTCAAGGAAATGATGAGTGAAGTTAATTATATGCTCGCTGTAGAAACTGCCAGAGAGTTAAAAGCCAGCAAAATCCCCAGCTACGAGCAGATTGTGACGGAACTCATGACTTATACTCCTGCAAGATTGCGAGATATTTGTACAATGATGGAAAAACCTGAATTGGTGATCGAATCTGATCAAAGTTTTCATGACATTGTTCAGGCTATGGATGAAAATTCTCATTACACTGCGGCAGATGGTCAACTACAAGACAATACGTATGTTTATGGCGAATCAAATTCCCCTTATAGAAATCTTAATAAACCCGGCAAAGTAAAAGCCAGTATTGTCGATGGAGTGGTTTATCCAAAACAGTTAGAGAGAGTTTTCACAAGACTAGGTGAAAGAAGAAATCATCTGACCGCAAAATATGCCGATAAAGAAATGAAGCACATTAGTGCTAAAGGACAAGCTTCTTTGCTTCAGCAGTCGATGAAAAGAGCTCAGGCAGCCAGTGATAATAGCTTAATAGTGGATAACTGGGAAAAATTGGCAAAAGAAAACATTACTGGAACTATAACATTGCTTGATCCAAGCGAGTTGACAGAATCGGCGTTTGTTGCGTATTCCCTTTTCTCTTCCTTCTATCGTCAGGCTAACTTCAACGCCAGCAATCCGAACTTTGAGGATGTTTACGCTCGCGGGCGTGCCTCGGTGCAGGTTTTGGAAATTTAGTCTTTAGTTTTTAGCCTTTCTTTAAATTTTATTTTTATTTTTTGCCACTCTTTTGGTATATTTTGTCCAACGGTGAATAGTCACCTGGACAAGCCAACTTCTGGTATGGCTTAGATCTAAGGCTACCGTTCACATGAACGCACATTTAAGACTTTGTACGCCCGTTTGCCCGCCTTCGGCTGTTTAAGCGGGGACATGACATATGTCAGTGCGACCATACATAAAGCAAATAAACCTGCACGTGTGAGTCAGTTTTACCCGGCTTTAGACGGGTGAGAAAAGCAAACCAATGCCAGTTGTCCGGGTGCGCCCGGATAATGATTACGGACAAAACTGATCATCAAAACGCTTGTTGCGTATTCCAATTTCAATTCCAACAATCGTCAGGCTAACTTCAACGCCAACAACCCGAACAATGAGAATGATAACGCTCGCGGGCGTGCCTCGGAACGGGTTTATTTGCTATGAACTTTGTGTTGCCTTGAGCCAGCCACCAAGCATTCTACCTATCTCTGCAAGTTGAGTTTGAAGTTGGAAAAGCTTGGTTTCATTCACTAATTTTAGTTCCAGCAAAAGACGTAGTTTTAAAATACTTATTTCCAATTTTCCCATCCCTTTGAGTAGATAGGCGGCTTTCAGAGTTTTTGGCGCACTCTTAGCCATCACCAAAATTTCCATAAAATCTAAAATTGAATTTTCCAAGCCTAGTGCGAGAGAATAACGCCAGCGCTTTTCTAGTTTTGAATGAAGCTCTATAATATTTTTGTAGGCTTCATAAGTTTTATTTATGATCGGTAGTGAATCCATAGATTTGAGTTTAAAAAATATTTGGCAAAGCTGGAAGGAGTTTAGGAAAGGCAAAAAAGCGAGTGATGAATTGCATCATTTCCAGTATTATCTTGAGAAAAATTTGTTTGAACTTTGCGAGGATTTGAATAACGGCCGCTATAAGCACGGCAATTACAGGAAATTTATTGTGAATGATAATAAACGCCGCGAAATTTCCGTAGCCATCATTCGTGATCGCGTAGTACATCGGCTGGTTTACGATTATTTGGAAGGCATATACGACAAGACTTTTATCTATGATGCCTGGTCCTGTCGCAAAGGAAAAGGTTTGCTGGGAGCCATAGAAAGAACTGCTTGCTTTCTCAAGCGATCTGCCACACACACACACACCGCGAAGCCATTTTTCGCATGTTTGGAAATGTGATGTAAAAAAGTTTTTTGACAGTGTTGATCAAGAAATTTTGCTTAAAATTCTTTCATTCCGCATCAAAGATAATACAACTTTCAATTTGTTGAAAGAGATAATTTTCAGTTTTTCTACAGCACGCGACGGAAAAATTGGCATGCCCATCGGCAATCTCACTAGTCAAATTTTCGCCAATATTTATTTGAATGAATTGGATAGATTTGTGAAACATGAATTACGAGCAAAAGCCTATCTGCGGTACGGCGATGATTTTATCATTGTTGAAAACAATTTTGGAAAGTTGCAATTTTTTCGCACTCAAACAACTGATTTTCTAAAAAATAAATTAAAACTGACCATTAATTCAAAAAGCGATAGCGTAGCATCCCTTGTGGACAAAATTCTCAAACCTTATCGCGGTCTGAAATTTCTCGGCATCAAATTCTGGCCCTCCGGCAGAACTCTCAGCAAAAGAAGTCTTATACGCGCCAGCGAAAGATTAAATTCCAGCAATCTTTCCAGTTACAGTGGCCTGATTAAAGCTCACTGCAACAAGAAAAAGCAAAAACATTTCAGTTGGTTAGTTTACGAGAAGTTAATTTAGGATTCTTATCTGTAAAACTTATACACAAAAAGACTTTCGGCCCCGTGGTTTATAAGCCACAACTAGCAGAAGGGTCTTTTTTATAGTTAATTCTGGAATTTTTGTCCATTTTCTGCTATAATTTGCGGAAGTTATTTTATTTATGATGAATTTTTTAAAGTGGTTTTTTGGGCTTTTTTCTCAATATGTCAGTCCTTTTGAAAAAAAGGTGGATAAGTTTTTTGTGAACATAAAATCGACGGACAGTATCGGTTCCATAAAAGACAAATTATTGGCTCTGATGCAGGAAAATTTGATGATCGTGAATGTCTGGCTTGAGAAGAAATTCAAGGGTTATATTTATTTGACCAAAAGCATGCGCAGGCAGATGTATGCGAACACGCTGTTGATTATTAAAAAACTGGAAGAATTTTGTACTGGTCATGAGATAAAGATTGATGAATTACGTATTTTTTTTAAAGATCAAGGGTTTGCTTTTCCAGACGGTGACGAGGTGAAATTGGCTTATTTGTACCAAATAATGATGTTTCTTGAACCTGGAAAATATTATCGTTATATTTCTACGGCCAGTTTTGGAAAACTTTTGAGAGATCCGAATAAAGAAAAACTGGAAGGTGATTGTAATCAAATTGTGACGCTTTACATTTATCTTTATTCTTTGAAATTTCCGCTTTCTGATTTGCAAATCAAGCTTTTGCCGGAACACGTTTGTTTGCATTTTCGCGAAATTGATATCGAATGTACGAGTGGGCAATTTGCTAAATATACCGAAAATCGCGATGTCCTGCCGGTTACGGAAATTATTTCTACCAATTTGTTGGATTTAAGCGATTTTCGTGAAGATGCTCAGGTGATTACGCCCGAGGTGATCGTGAAAAGTGCGCAATTGGCTTATGCGATCAGTAGTTTGAAAACGATGGTGGCGAAAAATCTGAATATTGCTTACCACAATCTGGCTGTTGCGGCTTTAAATAGCCATAAATTCGATTCAGCGATTTTCTTTTTTGATAAGGCGGGGGATAGGGAACAGCTTTTGGCGGTGTATCGTAATGCTACGGTCTATTACACTGGTTTGAAGAATTTTCAAAAAGCGCTTTTTTACGCCAGTAAAAGCGGCGATCATGACTTGGAGAAAAATGTAAAATTTAACCAGGCGGTGGAATTATTTAATCAAAATAGCATCGATCATGCTTTGGAAATTTTCAGTAGTTTGGGTGATGAAAAAATGAAAAAAGCCTGTTATCAGAAACAATATAATCAATTGGTCGGTCAGGTTGCCCACGTAAAAACCCTTCAGGAAGCCAAAAATAGCAAGTCTACTTATCAAAAAATGCTGGTTTTGGCGGAAAAAATGGGAGATAGCAGTCTGGCGGAGTCGGTAAGAGGAACGCTGAGTAAGATATGATTGTTAAAAGGCCTTATTTTTGTTATAATATGGGGATATTTTCGAACCTAAAAATAACAAAAATAAAAATTGAGCGAGAAATTTGGTAAAATTTTGAAAGGAGCGATGTATGGCCTGTTTTTGCTGGTTTTTGCTTGGATATCAGGGCAGCTATTTTTTGAGCGGCAAACTAATAATTTAATGACTTCGGTTGGGGGTATTTTTGCCAATAAGGAAGTGAGCAATAATTCCGTGGCGGATGAATTGAAGGTTATTTACTCCGATGAGCCTGATAAATTGGAGCCGGCAATTGGTGATCCGGCGACTTGGAAAAGATTGATCAATATTTATGAGCCGCTGATTAAACTCGATCGGGATTTGAATGTGCGACCGGCTTTGGCGATGAGTTGGGGGCTGATTGATGAGCGGACATGGGAGTTTCACTTGCGCCCCAATGTGCATTTTCATGATGGGTCTGCTTTGGATTCGCAAGATGTCATTGCCGGAATTGAAAGAAACAAAACTTTTGGTGGTTTGAAATCTATTGCTGAGGTTAAAGCAATTGGTGATCTTGTTTTACAAATTAAAACTAAAAATCCCGATCCGCTACTTTTACAGAGACTATCCCGGGTCCTGATTTTTCCTTCGGAAATTAAAGATAAAAAGGAATTGCCGGTAATTGGCAGTGGCCCTTATCGTCTAATTTCTTGGGAAAAAGGTAATATCATGTCGCTGGCACGCTTTGATGATTATTGGGGAGAAAAGCCGAAATTTGCAAAGGTACAGATGTTTTCCATTTCCAATAAATCGGATCGGGTAAATATGTTTTTAAATGGAGATGCTGATTTGCTGGATTTTGTGCCTTATGACGCCGTTTCTGCCGTTAAGGATGCGGGTTTTGAAGTTTTGAGCATGCCCAGCCTGGAGGTGGAATCGATCTTTTTTAATACGAAGGTTGAGTTTTTTAAGGATGTTAACAATCGCAAATTGGTTTCCATGTTGCTTGATCAGAATTATTTGATTAATTCTTTGGGTGGCTATGCCAATGCTGTTACCCAATTTGTGAGCACGGGTACTTTCGGTTTTAATCCGGAAATCAGTCAGCACAAATATGATACTGAAGAGGCCAAAAAAAATATTGAGAAAAATAATTTGAAAGGTAAATTGATTCAAATTCATTTTCCTAAAGAATTTTCTTTTTTGGGTGAATATTTACGTAAACAGCTTACTGATGCGGGTTTGGTGCCAGTGATTTCTTATATGGATCCCGATCCTCTGTGGAAAAGTATGGAAAACGGTGACGCTGATTTGTATTTTTTAGGTTTTCGAGCCGAATTGGGTGATGCGGATGATTTTTTCAGCACGATTCCTTACAGCAAGGGCAATTTTAATATTACGAATTATAAAAATCCTAAAATAGACAGTTTGACCGAAATTAGCAAAACAGAAATGGATCAAAAAAAGCGTTTGCAAGAGCTGCAGCAAGCCATGCAGATTGTGGTGGAAGAGGATGTCATTGGTATGCCGCTTTTTGAGTTCCAGACTTTATTCACGTTCGATCATAAAATCCGAATGATACCGAGAATTGATGGCTTTATTTATTTTGATGAACTAATTATAGAAAAATGAAAATAACCATTCGCAGCAAATTGATTATCGCGATTTCCACCTTGATGGTGGTGCTGTTTGCTGTCGCCGCCTCGTTATTTGTGAATGAAAAAAAACAGGAATTCGCGCAGGATATTTATCTCAATATGTTGGCTTTTGCCAGACTTACCGGACCGACTGTGGCTTATGATTATGATCTGTATTTGGCCCAAAACAGCTTTGTTTATTTCAATCGCGATCTGGCAAAAATTTTTAAACAAAATGCCGATGTCGGGGCGATAAAAGTTATTTCTTATCAAGGTGAGCTTTTGTATGATTCTCAAATTGATGTTGATGAAAAGTATAATGGTGAAACGCGCAAAATTTCCGACGATAGTTTGATGAGTCAAGTACAATCGAAGAATATTTCTTTGCAAACAATAAATGGCGAGATTCTTTTTCTGAAACCAAACGATGGCGGTGACTTGATTTTTGTGGATAAAAATGAAAAGCCGGCGCAAGCCTTGAAACAAGGCACTTTACTAAATTATTTAATGGTTCCTGCAAATGATAAATACGCCATTCAATATACTTTTGATTATAAAAATTTGAATGATCGTATTGAAAGAATGCGCATGAGAATAATCTATTTGGCGGTTTTCGGAATTATGTTGGGCATGCTATTGTCTTTCATTATGTCTGGGCAGGTGACGAAGCCAATTGCGCAATTGGTGGAGGGTGCAGATAAAATCGACAAGGGTGATTTTACGGCTCGGGTAGATATAAAAACCCGTGACGAAATGAGTTTTCTTGGTGCCTCTTTTAATCAAATGGCCGCGGATTTGGAAAAAAGTATCGCCGCTAAAATTGAACAGGATCGCGTGAAAAATGAGCTGAAAATTGCCGGTCAAATTCAGGATCAATTGGTTCCGGACGATGATGAAATTCCAAAAATTGATGGTATACAAATTGCGGCGGATCTTGTGCCGGCGGAAGAAATTGGTGGCGATATTTATGATTTTATAAAAATCGAGAATCGTTTGGTGATGTATCTGGGTGATGTTACCGGACACGGTGTGCCGGCGGGAATTATAAGTTCGATTTCCAATGCATTATTTTATGGTTTTGCCACTTTGGGCGATTTGAAAAAAATTCTTTTGGAGGTGAATAGGGTTTTGAAGGTGAAGACTTTGCCGACCATGTTTATGACTCTTTGTTTGATGCAATGGGATGCTGTTGCGAAGAAATTTAGTTATGCCAGTGCCGGTCACGAGCAGATTTTGCATTATAAGACTAAAGAAAAAATCGCTGAATATAAATCTGCCGGAGGTATCGCCCTTGGAATGCTGCCGGATATTTCCAAGCATGTGAATGAAATGGAAATTGATTTCCAAACCGGTGATTATTTGGTGATTTACAGCGATGGAATTCCGGAATGTTGGAAAAATGAAAAGGAATTATATGGTCCGGAAAGATTGAAAGCTGCGATGGAAAAATTTGGTACTTTAGCCGATGCTGATGCTGTTAAGAAAGCCATTTTGGCCGATGTGAAGGCCTTTGCCGAAGGTCATCAGCAAATGGATGATATTACGATTATGGTAATTAAAAGAACTTAATTTAGTTTTTTCTTATTTTCCGGCTCTTTCAAGTAGTTTTTATCGGAAATTATACTACGGCCGAGTTCTTTTTCGGTTTCTTTTCTGGCGTTTCCGGCGACTT
>JACRIB010000119.1 GCA_016235895.1 Candidatus Peregrinibacteria bacterium
AATTGAGCATTTCTTGATATAGATTTTTCATCTCTTGCACTTTGTTTTGCATGCGGGCGCTGTCGAAACCGATGGTGAGAATTTTTAGATTGTTTACAAGATGAGAGTGTTGATTCCGGATATTCTTGAGTAAATCTAAGGCTTTGGCAGTTTCTTCATATTTACCTTCGATCCTTGAACTTTCGGCCAGATTGAAAAGGCAATCGATGGCTATGCGGATGGTTTCAGGATGGTGATTATTTATTGCGTTCTCTTGCAGTGTCGCCACAGCATCTTTTATTCTTGGTATTTGTAGGATTGTTTGAGCGGCGAGGCGAGTGGCCTCTACGTCTTGTCTGGACGTGGTGTCCTGAAACAGAGAGTCTACCAACTTTTTGTATTCCTCCCAGAATTCTTTGTTTTCAAAATTTTCCGTAAAATCCGGCGGAGGTTTTGTATTCATGTTACCCGCGATAATTGTGGCCAGCTCATATTTTATTTTCTGGCTAACATAATCATCTTCTTTGAACTGGTCATAAAGTTTTTTGGCCATGACGGCTTTTTCTTTCGGATCAATTGAATCCAGAACTATTCCTTTGGTGCTTTCATGTTGAAGTTTGCAGATTGTGCCTCGCAAAAAATCGTCTGTGGTATAGCCACCCTTTCTTAGGTTTCCGGAAAGATTGAGCGTGCCCTCTCTATTTAGGCCCATGATTTCTTTACTTATGGCCATGATTTGTAGCAGTCCCAGTTCTTCACTCATCAGGGCTACATATTGCAGGAAAGTGCGGCTTTGGTCGTCCAAATTTGCGAGTCTTTCCTGGAAATAAACTGCATGATCCGTTGGACTTTTCGGATCGATTTGGTCGATTCTTTCGAGAACTTGCGGATTTTTTATGACGATGGTGCCATCCTCTATGCCCAAGTTTGGAATCACCGCGTCCATAAAACTTTTCATATACAGTGGGGATGGCCCCGCTTTATGGGCCAGTTTACGATACCAGGTGTCGATTTTACGGTCTTGTCCTTGTCCATCTTTGCGAATTTCCGGTGGTAAAGAATAAAAGGCGAAATTACGGCCAAGAGTGTCATTGGTTAGAAGAGAGAGGCCCTTAAGTTCTATTACTTTTAAAGAATTTTTGGTTTGCTCCTCTTCTTTTAGATTTTTGAACGCCAAAGATTGATACATTTCTTCCGGTCTGGAGGTGACCATAGCTTTGCCGTCTTTAGAGTCGGCGTATCTCTTGATCAATTTAACCAAATATTCCTCCGAAAGACGATCGGCGTGGTGCAAATCTTCCAGTACGAAAAGCGTTTGTGGGTTTTGGGCTGCTCTTAATTGTTCCATGGCGTCGTAACATAATTCACTGACCGTTTCAGGATGGAGAGTAGTGAAGATGATGCGTTCTCCGGCAGTTAGGGCGTTGAATTGTTCAAATGAAATAGCTTTTTCTTCGTAAACAGGATTATCGGATTCATCCAAGCCGATCATTTCCTCGTAAGCAGTTGGGATGAGTTGAATTTCTGAAGTTTCCTGTTTAATAATTTCCGCCAGCTGCTCCGCTATTGTCACCAAGCCTGAACCCAGACTGTTTTTGTTATCGGGATTAATTGAGCAAAGAATGGAATTTGGTAAAAGCCGTAACATTTCGGTACGAACACGGGATTTACCATGTCCGGCATGACCTTCCAAAGAAATGATGTGCGTATCATCATCCGTGGCGGCGTTCAAAAGTGTGGCCAATTCTTCTTGATAACCGATGAGGCGGTCCGGTCCGCCAAGTTCTTGTGAAACCAAATGTACGGTGTCGAGTAGTTTTACTAATTTTGGATTTGAGTGAGGAGATGTATGCAGTTTAATATTTTTTCCCACCCTGCTTTGATCACTGGTGATCTTTTCATTTAGTGATTGGCTGACTGCGGTTTCTCCTTCGTGTAAAGTTTCCAAAGTGTCTCGATCGAGAGAGCCATCAAGTAAACTAAGTCCTTCATCATTTTGCAAAAGTGTACATTCTCCAATCAAAATTTTGCTCTGTTTATTGGCTTTTCTTAAGGATTCGTCGATATCAAAAAGTCTTTCGACACCACCTCTTTCGGAGAGGGCAAAAATAATAATGTTGCCTTCGTCATCTTGAGTGGTGATAAAATCGCGGGAGTTTATAATCACGGCAATTTCTTTTGACAGGGTCTCGTTGTTGGCGGGATTTCCGGCGGTTTCTTTATCGATGAGCATGTAGCTGGCGTGACGTGCTTGGGCTACGATGTTTGGTTCGATGGAACTTTTTAGGGAAAGTTTTCTAAGGAGAGAGGTGCGATTTTCGCGGGCGATGGATAGGTGAAAAGCCAGAGGATTTATCCTGTTGGGAGTGGTGGGTTCATCGGCGTTTCTTGCGGCGGTGGCAGTCAATATTTGAGTTACTTCTTCGTCATCTCCAGGGTCGGTGTTTGTCACTTCCTCAGGCGGTTGGTCTCCTACAGGTTTAAGTGATCTGGTTGGGCCTAAGGCATCGGGATTTTTGGTAGCCATAATAAATTTAATTAGGGCTTATTATAACAATAATGTCAAGTTTATGAAGGGAAAGTATGTAACGGATAGCAAGATCGATTGACTGTTGTAGGCACCTGACTTGTCCGGAGCAATTTTTTGAAAAAACTGAATGGCTTTAGTAAGGGGGAATTTGTGCGTTAAATATTTTTTTGCGATACTAAGGGAGGTGATACCCCTTTTTTATGTACCATATTCGAACAACAAAAACTGG
>JACRIB010000029.1 GCA_016235895.1 Candidatus Peregrinibacteria bacterium
AACAGATTGGCTAATTGAATACAACATACAAAGACCCCATGAAACTCTGGAAATGAGACCACCAATTGCTGTATATTTTAACTTGTTCTACAAAACCCGCTTCGACCAGGGGGTGCACTTGAAACTATGGAACCGAACAATAATTTGTAAAAACAGAAAAGCTATCGTATAATAAAAGAACACATAATTAATTTCAAATGAAAAAAACTATATTATTAGCAACGTCATTACTTCTACTTACAGGTTGCAGCCAACAGAAAACTCAACCGGTAGACATCACTGACAAATTACAAAAATAAGAAATATATGGCAAAAGAATACGGTGCCGAAGATGGATCATTTTATATAGTTAAAGTTGATAAAATCTACGTTAGAGTGGACGATGGAAATTTAACTCAAAAGGAAAAAGAGGAATTGGATATAATCCTAAATTCTCTTTCTTCACCCTAAACCTCAGCCACGCAGTCAATCTCAACTTTTACTCCATTCGGCAAAGCTGTAACGCCAACAGTAGCTCTGGCAGGTTTGTGGTCCCCATTAAAATAAGATCCATAAACCTCATTCACCACAGCAAAATCATTCATATCCACCAAATAAATAGTACACTTCACAGCTTTTTCAAAAGAACTACCTGCGGCAACCAAAACAGCTTTCAAGTTTTCCATCACTTGTTTTGCTTGTTCCCTAATGTCACCACTAATCAAAGTACCATCGGTCTTCAAAGGAATCTGTCCGCTACAAAACACTAAATTGCCGGATTTGACCGCTTGTGCATAAGGCCCAATAGCAGCGGGAGCCTGATCAGTTTTAATAATTTCCATATAAAATTTAAATTAAATTTTCTTTAATTTTTGAACCGCATCCCAGCCATAAAGTCGAATCGAAGTGACAAAGCGCTGATTTAAAGGATGAAAAAACCTCCTAGACAAAGCGTAGGTTCCATAAGCGAAAAAGAAAGCGGCGACAACATCGATGGAATAATGGACGTGCATAAGCAAAACCGTGGTCGCTTCAACCAATGATCCTGCAAGAAAAACCCACTTGATCCACGAATCGCGATAAAGCAAAAAAGCTAAAAATGGAAAAGCCGTGTGTCCGGAAAAGAACAAATCATTACGAAAAAACACATCCGCAATGACATCCTTTCCAATTGCAAAACTATCGAAGAAAAAACCATGTGGCGGACCAAGATTGGTTAAAAGTATCGAACCGGATCTTATATACAATAAAAAAGCATAAGTTTTTATGGCGAAAGGCGTTAATTCCGGTTTAAAAAAAATCGGATAAATAAAAATCAAAGCCGTGAGGCCATACATACCCCAAGTAAACAAAAATTCCAGATTGAAAGTGGGAATATGATCCAATAACAAATCTCCTACAGAGATATACGTCTGACCTTCTTTATAGAAAGCCGCGGCGTAATCGACGACATAGGCTAAAGTCAAAAAACAAACCCCCACAAAAAAAGAAACTTTGAAAGTATGATCACTCAACAAAACCTTCCAATGATGACGAAATCTAAAAAAATATTCTTTAATTTTAGACATATTTTATTTTGATTTAAAAGTTTTTTTCTCATCAATATCACCATCCCGATCATCCTCCCGTACAGTACTCCAACGCTTGATTTTATCCGTTACAACCGAGGTTTTTTCACTATATCTCTCACGCGAAACCTTCACTATTTTATCAATTCTTTCTCGATCAATAATGATTTGTGGTGGCGGTAAAGTGGAAAGTGAAAAAGTTTTTGTCGGCATACCATCAACCAAAAGCCTCATATAAGCGGTATATTTACTTAATGAAACCAAATCCGGCGGCATAATTTCTTCACCAAACTGTTGCGAAATATACTCCGCGTCATCAAAACCAACCTGAAAACTCAAAACAGTTCCCACGTTACCAAAAACCGCATCCCTTACCTCTTCCTCCATTTGATTTATATATTGATTAGCCATAGTCAAATTCAGCTTATACTTACGAGCCTCGGAAAGAATGGTAGCAAAAGCCTCGGTGGCAAAATTCTGGAACTCATCGACATAAAGATAAAAATCTTTACGCTCTTTTTCGGGAATATTCGCGCGACTCATGGCATCAAGCTGGAATTTAGTTATAAACATCGCACCAAGCAGAGCCGAATTGTCCTCGCCAATTTTACCTTTTGAAAGATTAATAATTACAATTTTTCCCTTATCCATGGCGAAACGCAGATCTATGGTGCTTTTTGGCTGACCCACAATGTTCCTTATAGTGGAACTGGATAAAAATTGACCAACTTTATTCTGAATCGGCGCGATCGCCTCGGTCCTGAATTTATCTTGCATCTTCGCGAATTCCGTCACCCAAAAGGCCTTAACCACCGGATCTTCAATTTTTCTGACAATTTTTTTGCGAAAATCATCATCCTGTAAAATTCTGGTAATTCCAAGCATTGTCGTACCGGGATATTCCAGCAAAGACAAAATGGTATTACGCAAAATATGCTCCAAGCGCGGTCCCCAACTTTCAGCATAAATCTTCTTAAAAATACCCACCAATCCGCTGCAAACAATGGAATTAAGGGCCGGATCAACATTCTCCAGCATATTAAAAGCCACCGCATAATCCTTATCCGAAGGATCAACCAAAACCACATCATTGATACGATTCTGAGGTATGAAATTCAAAACGGCATCAGCCAAATCTCCATGCGGATCAATCACTCCCACACCCTTGCCGGCAACCACATCGGAATAAATCATATTTTCCAGCAAAGTGGACTTACCCATACCGGTCTTTCCGATGATATAGACATGTCGGCGACGATCACTGGGCTTAATGCCAAAAACCACATTGGAACCGCGATAATTGGAACGACCAAGGGTTGTAATTTTTTCTTCTGAATTTACGTCCTCCAGCGGCAAATCATTGGGCGGTTCAAGTTTTTTACTTCTTACCCAATAAATCGTGGGAGTCCTTACTGTTTGATTTGGCATATGATAAACAGTCGCCAATTCCTCATTATTCAAAACACATCCGTTACCGATCAAACGTTTATTATACTTTTTCACCACAATCTCTCCATCTTCAAACTCTCTACTCTCAAAACCATTCAAAGTAGGATAATTGAATTGCTTAAAGGAACCAACAATTTCCCTTAATTTCACCTTGGATTTTTTGTGATTTTTATCCTTTGGAACATAAACAATGCGCACCGTAGCGTCGAAAAGCGGTCTACCGACTTTATCAATGGCCGCGTCAATATTGGTTTCACGCTCATGACTTTTGGAAGACATTTCCTCCACATCATCATTGGAACTGCTGATTTCCGGTGAAAAATCTATATGCGCGGTAATAAAAAAACCTCTCAGCCAAAACATAAAATAAACCGGAAAAAAAACTATTTTCGGCCAGACCTTACGCGTAATAAAAGCTCTGGCATAAGCCTTCTTCCAGGCATCCACATTGGCAAAAACACCTTTATGCATAATCTTCACGCACTTGATAAAAATAATACGCCATTTATCACGCAAAGGAGTAACTACCAATTGAATCCAGGCCTGATCCTCCACGTGATCGAATTTCACCAAAGATGAAGTAATACCGGCAATGGGATCTACCGCAATTCTGGCCAATTTATCCTCAAATTGAGAATAACGCTTGATGGGAAAAATATCCGGATCTGTAAACTTCAATTCCACCCCCATGGCATTCTGCAAATATTTCACTTTCTCGCTATAATCCGGGCAATCCTCAATCTCCACATCAGGATATTGCGCATAAATCTGCCCTTCCACCGAATTTCGCAATTTGGCCGGAAAAGCCGCATAAAACTTGATCGTTCTATCTACACTGGCAATCTCAAAACTCACATTGTCACTACTGTACCCCAAAAACCTTTGCCACAAACTGAATTTCATTTCAATACCGTGCAAAGTCGCAAAAATATTTTCCATGGAAATGGGACCAACCTCCTTAATTTCATCAGTCTGTTTCACCACTCTCACCTGAAGAACGGTGTACTTTTCGGACAGCTTGCGCTTAATACGATTGAGCGAAGCAATAATCACAAAAAGCACTACCAGAAGCACGAAAGCCAACAATCCCCAACCTAAATAAAGTAAAAAATAATTCATCTCGAGGATTATAACCTAAGCTTTGTTCTTATCAAAGAACCTTTGCAAAATAATCTGGGCGGCAAGATCATCATCCGGACCATCCATCTTGTACTCTCGCATCAATTCCTCCGCTTCAAAAGAGCTCAAACGTTCATCGAACAAAACCACCTCCAAATCATTAAAAACCTCTTTTAACTTTTCAACAAATGCTTTTACATCTTTTAAAATCATATTCTCTCTCTGATCTTCTTGCATACTCAAAGGCAAGCCCACCACTATCACCTTCACTTCCAAATCTCTACATATATCCCTAATTTTTGCCAAAACAAAATCAATTCCTTTATTTTCAAGAACCATGCGGGGAAAAGCTATACCTATCTCCAGATCACCACTGGCAAAACCAATTCGCTTCTTACCGTAATCCAAAGCTAAAACTTTACCTTTTTCCAAATTACAGAAATTATAGTGCCTTCACAGTAACTTTCACCTTTTCTTCCATATCCGGACCAAGATGAATAATTACGTCATGACTACCGGTTGTTTTGATATGAGTCATTTTTACAAATCCTTTATCAAGTTTAAGATCGGTAGCTTTCTCTATCGCCTCAACAATCTTATCTTCCCCAATAGCTCCAAAAAGCTTTCCTTTAGAACTAATTTTGGCTTTTAGATTCAATTTCAAACCTTTCAACTTACTCAAAATATCCTTAGCATTTTCAACCACTTTCTTACGTGCCTCAACGATTTTTTCTTTGCGCACAGCCGCCAATTTCAAGAAAGACGGAGTAGCAATTAAAGCAAGTCCTCTTGGTAAAAGAAAGTTTCTAAAATAACCCTCTCTAACCTTCACAACTTCACCTCTGTAACCTAGTTTTGGAACGTCCTTGTTTAATACAATTTGCATACTTTCTAAATTAAATGCCTTTAACTAATAGCGAATATTGCACGAAAAGTAAAGATGAAATACTTAATAATAGCTATTTTTGGAATTTCCAATTGGCAACACCGGATAAACGATCACTCGAAAAGACCAAACCATCTATACTTAAACCTGTTATTTTGCTATCAATCGCATAATAATAAATCGGTCTATACAAGAAAAATGCCGGAATATCATCCTGCAAAGACTTAGCCAAGTCCGTGAGCCTGGCTTTACGATGGTCAGGATCAAAAGTGGATCTGATCGCTTCAATTAAACTATCTACCTTAAAACTCTTGTAATTCGACAAATTTTGCCCCAAAGGACCGGCTTGAGTCGAATGCCAATATGAATAAGCATCGGGATTATAGCCAATATTCTGCCCTACAACCAAAAGGTCATAATCTCGCTTGGAAATTTTTTCATTGAAAGCCTCCAAAGGCAAAAATTGCACATCCACTCCCACTCCTATTTTTTCCCAAGAAAATACCAGAAATTTCACCAAATTATCCATTTCGGAATACTGACTGGTCCCTTCATCATATAATCTGGCAATCAAAGATAATTTCAAAGGGTTTCCGTCCTTGTCAAACCTGATACCGGCATGATCGGGATCATCGGCGGAATACTTAAAACCCGCAGTCTTCAAAGCCCCATTGCCGACATCCAAATCAAACTTGTAGGCCCAATCTTTCTGCTTCAACTCAAAAATTGGTGTATTTATGCTGATTTTGTCCAAACTGTCACCAATATAATCATCCTTGTTAACAGATTTTGCCAAAGCAAAACGCACATTTTTATCTTTTAAAATTTTACTCTCCATATTCATGAACACTGCGGTATATTGAGGTAATTCGTATGGCATTAATTTAAATCGGCTGTTTTTCAAAAAATCCAAAATATTACCACCTGAAATTTTCACCACACCATCCACGGCATCAATATGATCGAGCAAATCCTGTACGTTGGAGTATACTAAAAAACGAATTAAGCCAATTTCAGATTTCTCACCATAATAATTATCATTTCTGCTCAAAGTAACCTGACTGCGACCATCCGAGAAAGATTCCACCGCATTCGTAACCATATAGGAACCGCTTCCAATCGGTTTTTTATTGAAATCACTCTGCAAAATACCGGCAGGATCGACATCTTTCAGAACATGCTTTGGTAAAATACCAACCAGAAAATTACTCACAAAAAAGACATTTGGTTTTTCAAGACTGAATTTAATGGTTTTGTCATCAACTTTAACCACTTTCACGCCGGCAAAATTTGTTTTTAAAATATCATTGGAAAAAGCCGGATTCATTATCAAATCATGAATAGTAAAATAGACATCATCAATTGTAACAGGCTGACCATCATGCCATTTTATGCCACTCCTTAAAACAAAAACATAATCCTTCTTATCCTCGCTTATCGTTAAATGAGCCATATCGTCAACAACAGCCTTTTTCTCTTGATCGTATTTCATCAAACCGGAAAATACCAAACGTGAAACCTCACGATCAGCATCATTATAATCAACAAACAAAGGGTTAATACTTTGAATGCCATTCTTTGCCACCAAACCTTCGGTGTAGATGTTATTCTGGCCAAAACCAAAGACTCCATAGGGAAAAACAATCATCTTCGTCAACATCAAAAGAAAGGTCGCCAAAGCTAGTATTGAAATAAGCTTGTCGCCATAAGTATAGGTTCTGAAAACCTCTATAATATTGCGCAAAAATTTCATGTTTTAAACGAAAAGGAAGGCAATCGAGTTAGCGACGAATAGCACCGCCAAAATTACGGTGGCTACGGAAAGAAATTTTTCGATCCCCCTTTTGCTGGTATAGAAACCACCACCACCACCAAAGGTGGCACTAAGCCCGGTACCTCTTTGCTGAGCCAAGATTACAAGAGACAACAAGATGGAGACAGCAACCTGAGTAACAATTAGAATTGTTTTCATAATTTTTTTAAATAATGAGTCCTGCGGCCCAGTTAATTAAACCGAACACAACAGCTCCTATAGCATAAGTTGTGAAATTTGGGAAGGATAAAGTGACATCCTGAAACTTGATAACCGCGATAAAATATTGCAAAAACCACAGTACCGCCATGTTTATCACAATCATAAAAATGCCTCCTGTGATAAACATCGCCGGCAAAGACAAAAGCTTCATAACTGGCTTAATGAGGACATTAATCAAGCCAAGAACAATGCCACCAATGACAAAAAATTTCCAATCGCCGGTGAAAGATATGGTGGTCACAAGTTTGGTCAACAAATACAAAACTCCTGCATTGAGCAGAATTCGAAAAACTGGTTTAAAAATAAGGTTCATATAGATTTTAGACTTTTCTTACGGCCACTTTAACACTAATACCATCAAAATCCACATTAATTTCCTTATCCCATTCAAAATCCCCACTCTGCTGCAATTCTTCAGCTAAAGTTTCGTGTCTGATGTAATCGGCAAAAGCTGTGATTGCTTCGGCTATCTCACCTGCCGGCGCCTCAATTGCCACATAAATTCTATCATCCACCTGATAATCAGCTTCCTTGCGCATTTCCTGAATGTAACGCACCAAATCACGCGCATAACCTTCGCGTTTGAGTTCCTCAGTCACATTTCTATCCAAGGAAACCACCACGCCCTCCTCGCTGGCCACATCAAACCCAGCCTTACCCCGAAAACCAATTTCTACATCATCGCCGGATAATTCGAAAGGACCAACTTTTATTATTTGTCCTTCTATCTTATACTCGCCCAACTTCAAATTATTGATAATGAACTGCACGTCCTTGCCGAATTTTGGACCAAGAACTTTCGGATTTGGCATCACGATGCGCTCAACAATTTCCGAAGCTTCTTTTATCACTTCCAAATCTTTCACATTTAATTCTTCCAAAATTACCTCTTTCTGACTTTCGATCAAAGCTGCATCTACGCCTTCCGGCAAAGCAATCTGCGCCTTCAACAACGGCTGCCTGACTTTGATTTTTGCCTTGGTACGCACGCTATGTCCAAGGTTCACCACCACACGAATCAAATGCATTTCTTTGTTTAACTCATCATTGATCAAAAATTTATTTGCCTTTGGCCAGTCTTCCAGATGAACTGAGGTCTTCACACCACCGGAAAGATTCTGGTAAATCTCATCGGAAATATATGGCATAAAGGGCGCCAACAATTTAGAGAACTCCATCAAAACAATATAAAGTGTCTGATAAGCCTGGTTTTTATCTCCATCATTTTGGCTCTTCCAGAAGCGACGACGCGAACGACGTACATACCAATTGGAAAGATTTTCCACAAAATTCTGCATCGGACGCACCGACCAAGTCAGATTGTAAGCATCCATTTGCTTAGTAACTTCAGCAATCAGACTATTCAATTCAGATAAAATCCAGCGATCCAACTTGTTTTCCGGCTCAAATTTCGCAAAATCCATATCCGGTTTAAATTTATCAATATTCGCATAAGTAACAAAAAAACTATAAGTATTCCAAAGCGTCAGAGTGAATTTCTTCACAATTTCTTCCACGTGTTTCTCGGAAAAGCGTACATCTTCAGCCAAAGGCGCTGTAGAATTGTACAAAAAGTATCTGGTACTATCCACGCCCTGCGTCTCAAAAAGCAGATTAGGGTCTGGATAATTTTTCTTTCTCTTGGAAAGTTTCTCTCCGTTGGCCGCCAGCAAAATTCCGTTCACAATGACATTCTGAAAAGCCGGTTTATTGAACAAAATCGTCGCCAAAACATGCAAGGTATAAAACCACCCACGAGTCTGATCCAAACCCTCGGCGATAAAATTAGCCGGAAAATTATTCTCAAATTCCGCTTTATTTTCAAACGGATAATGGAGCTGCGCATAAGGCATTGAGCCACTTTCAAACCAGCAATCGAGCACGTCAGGCACGCGTCTCATATCCGCACTACAAGTGGTACATTTGATCGTCACATCGTCAACATACGGCTTGTGTAAATCAATTTCGCCATTATTCAAAGGCAATTTCCCATCGGACAACTCTTTTAATTCCTCAATAGAACCCACGCAAACCTGCTCCCCGCAATCACACTCCCACACCGGAATCGCACAGCCCCAAAAACGATTTCTGGAAATCGACCAATCCCGCACGCCCTCGAGCCATTTGCCAAAACGTCCATCCTTCACATGCTCAGGTTGCCAGTGAATCCTCTGATTATTTTTCTGCAGACGAGCCTTTATTTCCGTCACCTTGATGAAAAATGAACGTGTGGAATAATTTAAAAGCGGGGTTTCACAACGCCAACAGTGCGGATAACTGTGTTTAACATTTTGCTTCTTGAAAAGTAAGCCTTTTTTAGCAAGATAATCAGCAATATTGCCATCCTGACCCTTTACGAACTTCCCGGCAAAGTCCTTAACTTCAGGTCTGAAAGTACCATCCATATTAACATGCTGAATCTGGGCATAACCATTCTTCTGACCAAAATTGTAATCATCCTCACCAAACATCGGTGCAATATGCACCACTCCGGTACCATCTTCAGTAGTCACAAAATCGCCAATATTCATGGAATAAAGTTCACCAGGCAATTCAGCCTCCACATAATAATCGAAGAGCGGCTCATAGTGAGTGCCAACAAGTTTTTTCTGATCAATCTGCTCAATCACTACATACTTCCCTTCTCCAAAAACCTCGTCAACTAACTTTTCAGCCACAATGTATGTTTCCTCAACCTCCTCAGCCTTTTTTGCCTGCACCTTAATATATTTCACATCCCTCCCAAACGCCAATGCCACATTTCCCGGAAGCGTCCAAGGAGTCGTAGTCCAAGCCAAAACATATACATCTTTTTCTTTCGCCTTTATCGCTTTCAAAGCATCTTCCTGCAACTTAAATTTCGCCATCACCGTCATGTCCGTCACGTCTTTATATCCTTGAGAAACCTCAAAATTCGAAAGCGGCGTCTCGCAGCGCGGACAAATATGCATCGATTTGAAACCGGTATAAACCATGTCCTTATCCCAAATTTGCTTAAAAACCCACCAAATCGATTCCATATAATCATTATCCAAAGTAGCATAGCGATCACTAAAATCCGCCCAACGTCCCACTCTCTTCAATAAATCCAACCACTCATTTGTATAACGAAACACCGATTCCTTACATTTACGATTAAAATTTTCCACGCCATATTCCACAATCGCCTTTCTACCGGATAAACCCAATTCTTTTTCAATCTCGTACTCCACTGGAAGCCCATGACAATCCCAGCCAATAGTTCTTGGCACATAATAACCCTTCATCGTCCAATACCTGGTCACCGCATCTTTCAGCGCTGTAGCCAAAATATGACCATAGTGAGGTAGACCATTGGCAAATGGCGGACCATCATAAAACACAAATTTTTCACAATTTTTGCGCTGCTCCACTGATTTTTCAAAAATTTTATTCTCTTCCCAATACTGCAAAATATTTTTCTCCATCACTGGAAAAGACTGCTTTACATCGACTTTCTTAAACATAAAAAGGAAAATTTAATAAAATTTTTAATGACCACCACAACCCTGACATCCGCCACCACAGCTACCTCCTCCACCACAGCCTTCCTGGCCCGCTGCAACAACCAACTCATAATTATCCACCAAGTTTTCAGCCAGACCCACATAATTAGTAGGAGTCAAAGCCAATAAACGCTTTTTGTCAGCAGCAGGAATTTTCAAATCTTTAATAAATTTCTGTACTACAACTTTTGTGATTCCTTCCTTTCCACGAGTCAATTCTTTCAATTTTTCATAAGAATTCGGTACAAGATTTTTGCGCATTACCACCTGAATCGGTTCCGCCAAAAGTTCCCACTTTTCAGCCAAATCTTCTTGTATAACTTTTTTATTCACCTCGCACTTTGAAAATCCTTTGATAGTGCTCTTGTAAGCCAAAATACAATAGGCAAAAGCCGAACCGATATTCCTCAATGAGGTTGAATCGGAAAGATCTCTCTGCATACGAGAAATCTGCAATTTCGAAGCCAATTGCTCCAAAATCGAATTAGCTATACCAATATTGCCCTCGGCATTCTCAAAATCGATTGGATTTACTTTGTGTGGCATCGTAGAAGAACCAACCTCACCTTTCACCACTTTCTGGCCAAAATAACCAAGGCTGATATAAGTCCACATATCGCGCACGAAATCCAGCACAATGTTATTCATGCGCTTCACGGAATCAAAAATATCCGCATAGCAATCATGTGGCTCGATCTGCGTGGTGTACAAATTCACATTCAGGCCCAGACTCTCGATAAAAGTCTTACTCACATCTTTCCAATCCACCTCTGGATAAGCCACTAAATGCGCGTTGTAATTTCCGACAGCGCCATTTATTTTTGCCATTAAATAATTGGATTTAAGAGCTAATTCCATTTCTCTTTCGATTCGCACCACAAAATTTATCAATTCCTTGCCAAGCGTCGTAGGCGTAGCGGCTTGCCCATGGGTGCGCGAGAGCATCGCCAAGCCCTTATAAGTCTTAGCCTTGCCATAAATCTCCTGCACCAGGCCCGACAAAATAGGCATCAACTCCCTCTCATTGAAATCGCGAATCATGCAAGCATAAGCGATATTATTGATGTCTTCGGAAGTACAGGCAAAGTGAATAAATTCCTGATATTTTTCAATCGGACCGCCTTTAGTTTTTTCTTTGAGAAAATATTCGATTGCTTTTACGTCATGATTGGTCACTTTTTCAATATTTTTCACGCGCTCGGCATCCACCACATCAAATTGTTCATAAATACTGCGCAAAATGCGAATTTCCGTCGGTTCCAGCACCTTAGTCCCGGGCAACTTTACTTCATTGAAGAGAAAAATAAACCATTCCACCTCCGTCAGCACCCGATATCTCATGAGCGCCGCCTCGGCAAAATATTGTGAAAGATAATCAACTTTCTCCGCATACCGCCCATCCAGAGGAGAAATCGCCAACAAAGGATTATTCATAAAAATTGTTTAATAAATTTAACTAATAATTAAAAACTCTTCTTTATATCTGCAATTTTCTTCAATATTTGTTTTTTCAACTCCTTATTCTTCAACGCAAAAATTCTTAAGCACGCCATAATCACATTCAATCGATCAATCACAGTCATGGCCGGCGTATCGCTTGGCATATTTAAAGTACTGTTAATATTTACCATGAAATCCGTCTTATCCTTGAAAGGAGGACAAGCAATCACCGGATGAACACTATTCGCAGAAACAACTCCAGATAAAGCATTAGACCTTCCGGCAACAGTCACATAAACCAAATCTTCCTCCTTATTATTTTTTTGAATAATTGCAAAAGCTTTTTCAGGAACTTTATGGGCGGAAGCAATTACATACTCTGAATCAACACCCCAAGCCTTGAATTCCTTGCCCATTCCTTCAACAAATTCCATATCAGACTTTGATCCCAACCATATAATTACCTTCATATTTTGATATTTAAATTATAAATATTTAGCCAAATTTTGCTTTAATCTTGCCGCCACATCACCCACCTGCGCCTCAAATTTCTGCCCCGTGATAAGCTCAAATGCCTCAATATATCGACGCCCAGTCTCCACCCGCACATCATCGGGCACCACCGGAATCTCGCCATCACCCGTAAATCCCCTATCTGCAAGCCATTCTCTCAAATACTCTTTATCAATTTTTTTCTGTTCTTCACCGGACGCCAATCTCTTTTCATATTCATCGGCAAACCAAAAACGCGAAGAATCCGGCGTATGAATTTCATCAATTAATACAATTTTACCTTCCGGAGTCATACCAAATTCATACTTCGTATCAACCAAAATAATACCCTGTTTGGCACAAATTTCGACACCCCTTGCGTATAGTTTCATCGCTACCTCAGCCATTTGATCAAATTGTTCCGCAGTAACCACACCACGTTCCAAAATCTGTTCCCGCGAAACAGACTCATCATGATCGCCATGCTCGGCTTTAGTGGAAGGAGTCAAAATAGGTTTCTCCAATTTCTGATTTTTTTTCAAATCTTCCGGCAATTGATTGCCACAGAAATTGCGTTCACCCTTTTCATAATGCGTCCAAATACTGGTACTAGTAACGCCCGTTATGTATCCGCGCACCACCATTTCCACCGGCATGGCTTTGCACTCACGCGCTACCACCACATTCGGATCCGGAAATTCAATCACGTGGTTTTCCGCAATATCCCTGGTCTTATCAAACCAAAATTTCGCCATTTGATTTAACACCTGACCCTTAAACGGAATTAAAGTAATAACTCTGTCAAAAGCCGAAAGTCGATCTGTCACAATAATCACACGCTGACCATTTTTTGAATAATTATCGCGCACCTTACCTTCATATTTCACGCCCAACGACGGAAAATCCGTCGCTTTGAGACAAAAAGGGAGCTGCGCAAGCAAATCTGAATTGCTAATCATATTTTTAAATTAATTTTGTAGATTTTTTAGTTATGAGTTATTTGACAAAAATAATAGCACAAACTACTCTGTTGGCGCAAAAACTTTTACATATATATTTATTTCTTAAAAACTTCACATGAAAAAGAACTTTTTCAGATCCCTAACTC
>JACRIB010000026.1 GCA_016235895.1 Candidatus Peregrinibacteria bacterium
CATAATTTCAGTTTATTAAGGGTATTTCATGATAACAAAAAAGGCCAAAAAGTCAAGGGTAAATAGGCTGATTTTGGCTTTATCTAAGGCTATTTTGTACCATCTGTTGCAGCCACTTATCTGTTAAAACCAGGGCGGCCATGGATTCGGCAACCGGGATGATGCGGGGGGCCAGGCAGCAGTCGTGGCGGCCGAGGGTGGCGATTTCGGTGTTTTTGCTTGATTTGGTGATGGTTTTGAGGGGTTTACTGATAGAGGGGACGGGTTTGATCCCTAATCTGATGATGATGTCTTCGCCGGTAGAGATTCCGCCGAGGGTGCCACCGGAGTTATTGCTTAAAAAGTGCACTTTTCCGCCTTTTTTTATCATTTGATCGTTATTTTGACTGCCTTTTAGGGTCGCGGCGGCAAAACCGGCACCCATTTCTACGGCTTTCACCGCGCCGATGGACATCATGGCTTTGGCTAATTCCGCTTCCAGTTTGTCGAAAACAGGTTCGCCCAGGCCTTTTGGCGGGTTTTTGATTACAATTTCGATGATCGCGCCGATGGAATCTCCTTCCGTAAAACGGATTTTTTCTATCATTTTTTTCATTTTGGCGGCGGCGACAGGGTCGGCGCAGCGTAGCTCGTTTTTTTCAATTTCCGATCTGTTAAAAGTTTTCACTTTCAGATCACCAACTTGAATCGTATGACCAAAAATTACTGTTTTGGTCTTTTGTAAAAGGATTTTTTTGGCAATCGCACCGGCCATCACGCGCGCCAGTGTCTCGCGCCCTGATGAGCGCCCGCCGCCGCGGTAGTCGCGGAAGCCATATTTCAGATCATAAGTGTAATCGGCGTGGGCCGGGCGATACATGTCTTGAATTTTGGAATAGTCTTTAGAACGAGTATCCTCGTTGGCCACCATTAGGGAAATGGGCGTGCCTGTGGTTTTTCCTTCAAAAACGCCGGACAAGATCCGGACTTGGTCTTTTTCCCTTCTCGTAGTAGTGATTTTTGAACCCGCAATTGGGCGACGGCGTTCCACTTCTTTTTGAATTTCCGCTGCTGTAAGCGCAAGTCCGGCTGGGCAGCCATCAATAATTACGCCTGTAGCCGGGCCATGCGATTCGCCCCAAGTTGTGATTCTAAATAATGTGCCAAAGGTGTTTCCGGGCATGGGAAGAATAAAAAAATTGGCTAGAGTATAGCCAAAAAATTATTTTTCATCAACTTCCTCGTTTTTCTTCACTTTTTTCACCTTCTTTTCGGCTGCGGCTTGGGCTTTTTTCATCTTGGCGACGAATTTGTCAACACGGCCGGAGCTGTCGATCAGTTTTTGTTTACCGGTGAAGAATGGGTGGCAGGCTGAACAAATTTCAGTATGAAAATCCTCTTCCATGGTGGAGCCTGCTACGTAAGTCGCGCCGCAAGCGCATTTGAAGTTAATGGTTTGAAATTTTGGGTGAATGTCGGCTTTCATGATATGGTAGGTAAACTTTTGATGATTTTTGATCGAATCAGTTTCAAGTTCTATGACTTTTATCAGCCGCGTTTTTGAGCTCGCTATCGCTCGCTCTGGCCTTGGACCTAATATACTTGAAGTAGATAACGAGTGCAAGCAAAATTGTGGCTATGGTGATACCTATTTCTTTGTAGAGGTCAATATTTACCACCGAGACTTCATATTCTTTGCTGACCGATTGGCCATTGTTGTCGGTGATGGTCAATTTTACGGGGTGTTTTCCCAGTGTCGTGAAAGTTTGAGTGAGAGTTTTTTTGTTGCCTTCTTGGACTTTTTTGCCATCCACTTCCCACTGATAATTGATGATTTTGCCGTCAGGGTCGAAGGATGGAGTGGCATCAAAAGTTTGAGTGCTTAATAAATTTACGATTTTCGAATCTGAATTTGGGGCGTCGAAGGTTTTGCGCGAAGTGCTGGAAGTGGTGAGAGTTTGGGGTGTGGATGGAGAGTTTGTAGTAGAATTTGTAGAACTCGAAGTTATGTTTGTTTGAAGGGTGGAATTGGAATTTGGATCAGGATTAGGATTTTGAGATTGAGTATTGTCTGTGGAGATGCTGATAACCGGAGCTTTGTTTAATGGGGCCGGATCCACGCCGTCCGGGATGCCATCGTCGTCGGTGTCCGGATTCAGTGGATTTGTCCCCAACCTGATTTCCTGGCTGTCGGCGAGACCATCATTATCGGTGTCGGTCTTGGTTGGATCGGTGTTGTGAATTTTTATTTCGTCACTATCGGAAATGCCATCACCATCAGTGTCGGCTTTTAGCGGATCGGTGTGATAAATATTGATCTCGTCACCATCCGTAAGGGTGTCGCCGTCCGTGTCGATTTTTAGTGGGTCGGTATGATAAATATTAACTTCATCGCCATCGGAAAGTTTGTCACCGTCAGTGTCAGCTTTTAGGGGATCGGTGTGGTGGAGATTGATTTCGTTGCCGTCGGCAAGGCCGTCGCCATCGGTGTCGGCTTTGAGCGGATCGGTGTGATAAGTGTAGATTTCCTGACTATCGGAGAGTCCATCACCGTCGCTATCGGCTTTTTGAGGGTCGGTTCCCAGTTTGATTTCTTCGGGATTGGGAATGCCGTCGTGATCGCTGTCTTGAGTCACATTTACGGTTGTGGAAATAGTATTGTTACCGGGATCATCAATTTCCGGGTGCCAGGGATATAGTTTTACTTGAATTGTATGTTCGCCGGAAGTTGGTATCCAATCAATAAAAACACCGTCGTTTTTGCCGGCAAAAATTGAGATTGGTTGGTCGCTGCCAATCTCTTTATTGTCATCATAAAATCTCACCACGCCAAGAAGGTCTTGTGAGCTGCTGTTTGTGGCCGTGGCGTAAATGCGTACGGATTTACCTTCTATAAATGTGTCACTGGAAAAGGTAATATCTTTTTTGTCTATGCCAATGTCACCACTGTAGGCCAGGGCAACATTAGCGATTGCCAGGAAACCGATGAGTCCCGTGATGATTTTGACTGATTTTTTCATAAGGAATAGTGTTGTTCGCTTACCCCTTTTTGATGGTGACTTTTTCTTCGACTACTTCCACTTCTTCGATACTTTCCTGATCGGATTCTTCAGGGCCCGCGGTGCCGGCTAAAGCAGCGGCAGCCAGTAATTCTTTATTGTCAATCAGGGAGATGGAAGCAACTTTATCATTTGGGCGCATTCTCATGAGGTAAACTCCTTGAGTGGTGCGGCCTTGCGAAGGAATTTGTTTTGAATGTAAGCGGATCACTTGTCCGGCTTTGGAAATAATAATCAAGTCGGCATCGGTGTTGTGATCGAGAATTTTTGCGCCAACGATTTTACCGGTTTTTGCTGTGATATTCGCAGTTTTCACGCCTGATCCGCCACGAGCTTGGAAGCGATATTCCTGAACAGTGGTCATTTTGCCCAGACCGTTTTCCATGATAACAAGTAATTCGGCGATATTTGGATCTTTTACTACATCCATTTCCACCACTTCGTCGCTGCCTTTCAGTTTCATACCGCGGACGCCGATGGATGGACGACCCATCGGGCGGGCGTCTTCTTCATTGAAACGGATACCTTTGCCTTCGTGACTGACGAGGACGACTTCGTTGCCCGGATTGGTTTCTTTGACCCATTCCAGGGAATCTCCCGGGCGGAGTTTTATGGCTATCAGACCGCTTTTTCTTACATTTTTGAAATCATCAACAGGGGTTTTTTTGATAGTACCTTTTTTGGTGGCCATGAAGAGATATTTGCCTTCGAATTTTTCACCGCTGTTCAAAATAGCGGTGACAATTTCATTTTCCTGCAATTGGAGGAGATTGACGATGGCCTGGCCTTTGGCTTGGCGGGAAGTTTTGGGAATTTCGTAAGTCGGTAGACGGAAGACGCGACCTTGATTGGTAAAATACAATAATTCGTCGTGATTAAAGGCGAATTTTATTAATTTAATTTCGTCTTCTTCTTTGGTGGTACCGCCGACAATGCCCTTACCGCCGCGATTTTGTGTGCGGAAGGTGTTGGCCGGAATGCGTTTGATGTAATTTTCACGACTCAACATAATGATTACCGCTTCGTTTGGAATGGTGTCTTTTTGTGAAATGGAATCTACCGCATTTGGAACTATTTGAGTACGGCGTTCGTCGGCATATTTTGCTTTAATTTCGGCCAGCTCCGTTTGCATGATTTTCAAAACTTTTTTCACGTCTTTGAGAATGCTTTCAAGGTCTTTTATTTCGGCCAATTTTGCCGCCAATTCGTCTTCGATTTTTTGTCTTTCCAAGCCGGCCAGAGTTTGCAGTCTCATGTCGAGAATGGCTTTACCCTGCAGTTCCGTGAGCTTGAATTTTTTCATCAATTGCACCAAGGCTTCTTCCTTCGTTTCGGAAGCGCGAATGGTTTTGATCACGGCATCGATGTTGTCGATGGCGATTTTCAAACCTTCCAAAATATGGGCGCGCGCCTGGGCTTGTTTGAGGTCAAACTGAGTGCGGCGAGTAATAACTTCTTTACGGTGAGAAATGAAATGTTCCAACACTTGTTTGAGGTCGAGCAGATGCGGTTGAATTTCGTCCACCAGTGCGATCATGTTCATGTTGAACGCGGACTGCAGCTGGGTGAGTTTGAAGAGTTGATTGAGAATTTTTTTCGGATAACTGTCTTTTTTCAGTTCGATCACAATACGAATTCCATCTTTGTTTGATTCATCACGAATGTCCGTGATGCCAACAATCTTTTTTTCTTGCACCAATTCCGCCATTTTTGTAATTAGATTTGCTTTGTTTACTTGATAAGGAATTTCGGTAACGAGAATTTCAAATTTGCCGTTTTTCTTTTCAACAATTTCCGTTTTTGAACGCAGGACCATGCCGCCGCGGCCCGTGGCATAAGCGGTTTTTATATCATTGATATTGTAAAGAAGACCGCCGGTGGGGAAGTCCGGACCTTTAATAAATTGCATCAAGTCGTCGATGGTGGCTTCGGGATTATTGGAAAGGTGGACTACGCCATCGATCACTTCACCAAGATTATGTGGAGGAATGGAAGTGGCCATACCAACGGCGATACCGGTGGAGCCATTCAAAAGCAGTTGTGGTAATTTTGTGGGAAGTACAGCCGGTTCTTTGTAACGGCCATCGTAATTGTCGCGCCAGTTTACAGTTTCTTTGTCGATGTCGTTCATCATTTCATCGGTGATTTTTTCCATTTTTGCTTCGGTATAACGCATGGCGGCGGGTGAGTCGCCATCGATGGAACCGAAGTTACCTTGGCCACGTACCAGCTGGTATCTCATGGCGAAGTCTTGGGCCATTCTCACCATGGAATCGTAAACCGCGGCGTCTCCGTGTGGATGATATTTTGCGAGTACCTCACCTACGACAGCGGCGGATTTGCGAAATGAACCGCTGGATTTGAGTCCGATTTCGTTCATGGCGTGAAGAATACGGCGGTGAACCGGTTTGAGGCCGTCACGCACATCGGGGAGAGCACGAGAAACGATCACACTCATAGCGTATTCCAGATAGGAAGTTTCCATTTCTTGGGTGATCTGGCGGTCGCAGATAGATTCCACTTTATCGAAAAGCTGGAGGGGTTCCTGTTGAGATTCTGTTGGTTCACCGATTTTTCCGGAATTATTTTCTTTGGCTGTTTCGTTTTCGAGCTCGTTTTGCTTTTTCTTCTTTTTGTTTTCCTCGTTGTCCGGATTTTTTTTAGTTTTCTTAGCCATAGCTTTTGGTTACTGATAGAGATTTTACCCGAAGATTCTAGCATGAAAGGTTGGATTTGCGAAATTAAAAATTTTGGTGAAATTTTTGAAAATGCTTGACTATCACCGGTGATACTTTAGGGACCCTCTGAAAAACTCCAAATCTACTGCACTTTGAAAATTTTGACTGCAATTTATTAAGGACATGCTGAAAAACTAACATTTTCAGTATCGGGCGCGGTGATTTTTTGAGATAATGGGAGTAATATTTCTTCACTCTTTTTTCATATGATTCATCAGAATAGTTTTCTTTCGATAGCACAAAACCACAAGAGGC
>JACRIB010000027.1 GCA_016235895.1 Candidatus Peregrinibacteria bacterium
ATGCCAAAACCAGCTCACAAAAAAGACGGATTTGTAAAAAGAGAACCAAAAGAGTTTGACGAGGAGGTAATCCAAATCGACAGAGTTACTCGTGTGGTTAAAGGCGGACGCAAATTGCGTTTCCGTGCGACCGTAGCCATTGGTAATCGTAAAGGAAAAGTTGGTATCGGTATCGGCAAATCAAACGAAGTTCAAGGAGCTATTCAAAAAGCCATCAACAAAGCTAAAAAAGATCTTTTCTCTGTCACCATGGATGGCAGTACTATCCCCCACCAAGTATATCTCAAATTGAAGTCTTCGAGATTATTGCTTATGCCGGCCGTTCCTGGTACAGGTCTTATCGCCGGCGGCACAATTCGAAAAGTCCTGGATTTAGCCGGAATCAAGGACGTAATGAGCAAGTCTTTCGGTACAAACAATAAATTGAACAACACCAAAGCCGCTTTTGCCGCCCTGCACATGTTAAAAACTACACCAATGATGACCCGGAGGGCCGCTCGAAAAGCCGCTGCCATAAAAAAAGCTACTCCTACTCCCGCGCCGGCTGCCAAAGCACCGGTCACGCCCGAAGCTACCGCACCCGTAGCTGTATCAGCAACTCCTGCTGACAAGCCTGCCGCTCCTGCTCACAAGCCCGCTGTTAAACCAACTAAATAATAAGTCACATGCAATTACTAAAATTGAGCAGCAAATTAGGCAAAAAACGTCGAAAATTACTGGGTCGCGGTAACGGCTCCGGCCGTGGCACATTCTCCACCAGAGGAGGCAAGGGCCAATCCGCTCGCAGTGGTGGTAAAATTCGTCCGGGTTTCGAAGGCGGACAGACCCCAATGCTCCGCCGTATGCCAAAATTAAAAGGTTTCAAAAATCCAAACTACAAAGAATATCAGGTGGTTAATGTCGGTGATTTAAACATTTTTGACAATAACACAGAAGTTAATCGGGAAACCCTACTCGCCAAAAATCTGGTTTCAAAAAAGAATAAACCTGTTAAACTCTTGGGGAACGGCGAGCTTGAAAAAACCCTGACAATTTCCGTAGAAAAAGCTTCCGCCAGCGCCATTACGGCCGTAGAGGCCAAAAAAGGCAAAGTAATTGTCACGCGAAGCGGGACAAGCGAGGCTAAGGCCGAGCAAGCATGAGCAAAGCGAATACCTTATCATCATAAAAAAATAAAATTAAATGCTTAAATACCTCAGCCAGATCTGGAATTCCACCGACCTTCGCAAAAAAATTCTTTTTACGCTCGGCATTATTATCATCTACAGGCTTCTTTCACATATCACCGTACCGGGAGCAAACATCCAAGCTCTTAAAGCGGTAGCGAACCGCAACCAGTTACTTGAAATGTTCAGCTTGCTGACGGGTGGCAGCACTTCGCGTTTCTCCGTAGTATTAATGGGCATATCCCCTTACATCAACGCCTCCGTAATCATTCAATTACTTACGGTAATCGTGCCAAAATTGGAAAATCTTTCCAAGGAAGGTGAAGCCGGCCAAAGAAAAATCAATACCTACACTCGCTGGCTCACTCTACCACTGGCTTTCCTCCAATCATACGGCATGATCGTCCTTTTAAACAGCCAATCAAAAATTCCATTGATCGAAAACGGCGCGGATCCCAAAATTATTATCCCAATCATGCTGACAATTTCAGCAGGTACGCTTCTTCTCGTTTGGCTTGGCGAACAAATCAGCGAAAAAGGCATCGGCAACGGCATCTCCGTTTTGATCTTCGCCAGCATCGTATCGGGCATTCCACAAATTGTGGGACAAGGCCTATTTCTGGCACAATCCGACGAAAGCAAACTGCTGCCATTCGTAATTATTACTTTGCTTACCATAATTTTGGTAACCATAGTGATTCTGGTAACCGAAGCTCAAAGAAAAATTCCCATCACTTACGCCGGCCGTGGCATTCGCAGCAAAAGCGACCAAGCCTTCTTCCCTATTCGTATCAATCAGGCGGGCATGATCCCGATCATCTTCGCCGTAGCCTTGGTGAGTTTCCCGGGAATTCTCGGCCAATTCCTGCTCAACGCCAAAACCTTATGGCTAAGCCAACTCGGCCAAACAATGACTACTCTTTTCCAGCCAAACACTTTCACTTACATGATTGTTTACTTCCTCTTGGTTATCGCTTTCACTTTTTTCTACGTTTCCATTACTTTCAATCCGGAACAGGTTGCTGAAAATATCCAAAAACGCGGCGGCTACATTCCAGGCATCCGTCCGGGCACTCAAACCGCCGAATATTTCAAACAAGTTTCCAATAGACTCACTTTTTTCGGAGCTCTTTTCCTTGGCTTCATCGCCGGCCTTCCGGTCCTCGTGGAATTAGTATTGAGTTCTTCCGGTCTCGGCTCCGTGCCAATGCTTATTTCCGGCGCCGGTATTATCATTATCGTCGGCGTAGTTTTGGAACTCATCCGCCAAGTGAATGCACAAATGGTGATGCATGATTATAAGAAGTTCTATTGAAAATAGAACTTCTCCGTCGTCCCCGAGCGCAAGCGAGGACCAAGGACGACTCAAAGTAAATGTTTTGCGAAGCAAAACACCCAGCTACGAGCAAAGCGAGTGGGCATTGTAGCGCCGCGAAGCGGCGGCATTGGTTTCTTATAACATAAATATGGATCTAATTCTCTTCGGTATGCAAGGCGCAGGCAAAGGTACTATTGGCAAAGCCATTGCTGAAAAATACAATCTCCAAATTTTCGAAACCGGCGGCGCCCTCCGCGCCCTTTCGCAAGAAGATAGCGAACTCGCCCGCAAAGTAAAATCCATCATCGAAGTCGGACATCTCGTGCCAAACGACGTGGTCATGGAAATTGTGGAAAATTTCTTGAGCAAACTACCACAAGGAACTAATATTCTCTTTGACGGCATTCCAAGAAAAGTGGAACAAGCGGAATCACTCAACGCATTATTGAAAAAAAACGGCCGTGCTTACCGCGCAGTTTTGTTGGACATCAGCGAAGAAACCGCCCTCAAAAGACTCACCACCCGCCGCATCTGCAAAGTCTGCAAAACTATTTACCCTGCTGATTTCACCGGTGAAAAATGCACCGCCTTAATCAATGGCGCCACCTGCAACGGCGAACTAATCACCCGCTCCGACGACAATCCCGAAGCCATCCTAACCCGCCTCAAGGCCTTCCGCGACGAAACCCTCCCCGCGATGGAACTCTACAAAGACGGCATGATAAAAATCAACGGCGAGGCAAACATAGAAGAAGTGGAAAAGCTGGCATTTGAAGAACTGGATAAGATTTTATAGAAAGTGTGCGCAAGCAAATAACTCCATTCAAACAAGCCATTACAGTATTTAGCGATCAGTTTATTTCACCGACCCTTCTTATACGCCTCCGCCCACAGCCCAAAAATACACCAATTTGACTTACCCCTCAAATTTTGATAGATTAAAAATGTTCTAATTGCCTTACATATGAGAAAAATCGCTCTTAAAAACATTGTATGGAAAGAAGGAAAACACTATGTTTCCCAATGCCTTAACGTAGAAGTTTCCAGTTTTGGTAAAACAAAAAAGGAAGCACTCAAAAATCTTGATGAGGCTTTAGGACTCTATTTCGAAGACATAAAAGTTCCGCAAATTACAAAAATAGAAAGACCGGAAATAGTCTCTCTGAATCTTAGACATGCCTAAACTATATTCTTCAAAATTTATTGCCAAAGTCCTCGAACACGAGGGCTTTATTTTTATCTCACAAAAGGGCAGTCATATGAAATTTAGAAAAACTGGATCACCTACCCTCACGGTCATTGTTCCGGCAGGCAAAGAAATTCCATACGGTACTTTTAGGTCCATACTTCGACAATCAAAATTATCTGAAGAAAATTTCAAGAAAAAATAAATTTTTCCCCCATGTCCATCATCATAAAAAACCAGCAGGAAATCGTCAACATGCGCATCAGCGGACAAATTCTCGCCGAAGTCCTCGATGAATGTTGTAAAATGGCCAAAATCGGAACCACCACTAAGGAACTCGACGACTTTGCCGAAAAATATATCCTTGGCCGCGGCGGTCTCCCCGCTTTCAAGGGCTATCACGGCTTTCCGGCCAGCCTATGCACCGCCGTCAATGATCACATCGTCCACGGCATTCCAAAAGAAGATGAAATTCTCCAGGATGGAGATCTGCTCACCATCGACTGCGGAGTCTCCTACAATGGTCTGATCACGGATGCCGCGCGCTCCATTGGCATCGGCAATATTTCAGAAGACAAAAAACGCTTAATCAAAACGGCAAATGAGGCTTTATCTCAAGCAATAGACCTCGCCAAACCCGGCATCCATGTAGGCGAAATCGGCCAACTCATTCAAGAAATCATCGAAAAAGAAGGCTTCCATGTAATCTACGACCTCACCGGCCACGGCGTCGGCTGCAAACTGCATGAGGATCCCATAATCGCCAATTATTTCAATGGGAACAAAGGCCCCACCTTAAAAGAAGGCATGACCATTGCCATTGAACCGATTTTCTCAACAGGAACAAGTAAAATGAAAACTCTAAAGGACGGCTGGACCATCGTAACCGTGGACGGATCCACGGCTGTGCAAGCGGAAAACACCATCCTGATAACAAAAAATGGCAACGAGGTACTCACTGAAACAGATTAGACCACATTTTTCCTGCATGAAAAGTGAAAATTCACTTGCACGGATATAGTATATCATGTAGACTCCAAACGCTTTTTTTGAAAAAAATCGTTAAATAATGGCATCTTAATGGGCAAAGAAGAGCCTATCGTACTAGAGGGAACGGTGACGGAAGCGCTACCAAGCACAGAATTCAAAGTTGAATTGAGCGACGGCAGGCTGATTACGGCTCACTTATCAGGTAAAATGCGTATGCATTATATCAAAATCCTTCCGGGCGATCGCGTAACGGTAGAAATCAGCACTTACGATCTCACAAAAGGGCGCATAACTTATAGATTCACCGGCAAAGCGCGAGCGTAGCGAGCAACCATAAAAAATCATGAAAGTACAATCATCAGTGAAGAAAATTTGTCAAAAATGTCAGGTTATACGCCGCAAAGGAGTAATCCGCGTGATCTGTGAAAACAAACGTCATAAACAAAGACAAGGTTAGTCAAAATTTAACAGCCAACAGCCTTCTGGTAAGGATGCTGACTACTTGAATTTTGCGCCAAGTATAATAGCGAGGCCACGGGCCGAGCGCGAACAAGCTGAGCGTGTGGCTCCGCCACCGCGAAGCGCAGTGAGCTTATAAATAAAACCTATCATGGCACGTATTGCAGGAGTAAATCTACCGAAAGAAAAACGCGTTGAAGTCGGCTTAACGGCTATTTACGGTATCGGCCGAAATTTGAGTAATCAAATATTGAAGGAAGCAAATATCAACAGAGACAAAAAAGTTGAAGAATTAAGTGAAAATGAGATTGCGTCTATTCGCGAAATCCTGACCAGATTTGCAACCGAAGGTGATCTGCGTAGAAAAATCGCCATGGACATCAAGCATTTACAGGAAATCGGCACTTATCGTGGAATCAGACATAAGAAAGGTCTACCGGTACGTGGCCAACGCACCCGCTACAACTGCCGCACCAGAAAAGGTAAACGCAAGACGGTTGCCAATAAGAAAATAATTGCTAAATAAAATGCTTCGCATTTTATTGCCGAGCGCATTCTAAGCGCGAGGCTAAGCATTCCGCGGAGCGGGATACCAGCCTACTAATAACCACACAATGTCCGAAGAACTAAAAAAACAGCATCCAAAAGCCACAAAAGCCCCAGCAAAGGCTGACGCTAAAACCGATGAAAAAGCTGAAGGCAAAGCCAAAAAAGTGATGAAGAAAAAGGCCAAGAGACGCAACGTGCAAGTCGGCAACGCCTATGTACAGGCATCTTATAACAACACCATCGTAACCATTACCGAACAGAACGGTAGCGTGCTTTCCTGGAGCAGTTCCGGATCCAGCGGTTTCAAAGGAGCCAGAAAATCCACTCCTTACGCCGCTCAAGTTTCCGCTGAACATGCCGCAGAAAAAGCCAAAGTTTACGGCTTGGAAAGAGTCCATGTCTATATAAAAGGTGTTGGCGCCGGACGCGAACAAGCGGTTCGCGGCCTGGTTGGAAGCGGCCTGGACATTATTTCTCTCAACGATGTTACACCAATCCCCCACAACGGCTGCAGAAAGAAAAAAGCCAGAAGAGTATAAAATTTCGCCAGCGAACATCAATAAAAAATTAATTAAATCTTATGTCACGATACACAGGTCCGGTAACACGCCTTTCAAGAAGACTCGGAGTAGCCCTTTTTACCAACGGCGAAAGCAAAAATAAGGCCTTCCAAAAGAAGAATTTTAAACCTGGACAACACGGACAAAAACGTTTTTCTCAAATGTCTGAATTTAGCAGACAACTTTTGGAAAAACAAAAAGCCCGTTTCATGTACAACATCACCGAAAAACAATCTCGCAAATATTACGAAATGGCTTCTAAAACCAACGAAGTTACGGGTATAAAATATCTTTCATTACTTGAGCAAAGATTGGACAACGTTATGTATCGCTCGGGCATCGCTCAAACCAGACCGCAAGGCCGTCAAATCGTCAGCCACGGCCTCGTAATGTTGAACGGCAAAAGAGTAAATACTCCCTCAATATTAGTAAAAATCGGCGATAAATTCGAAGTAATGGCCAAGAAAAAAGATTCTAAATTATTTGAAGAAACCAAAAAAGAAAAAACGAAAGCCCCAAAATGGATGAAAGTGGAACTTCCACTGCTCAAAGGTGAAGTTACAGCCGTTCCGGGCAAAGATGATATTGAAAATATTATCGAGCACCAACTTATCACTGAATATTATTCTAAGTAGCTCTTGCATCTCACCTCGGATCGCAACTTCTACCACATAACATTATCAAAATGCATCAAATCCAAGAAGACATAGGAATTCCTAAGCTCAAGACGGAGAATGTTGGCCCAAATCACTCAATTTTTGTTTTGAGTCCTTTGCCTACGGGTTATGGCGTAACTCTTGGTAATGGTTTACGCAGAGTACTGCTCTCCTCCCTACCGGGTGCTTGTATCTCCGGTATCAAAATTGATGGTATAAGCCACGAATATTCCACTATTCCGGGGGTAAAAGAAAGCGTGATGGATATTACCCTGAATCTTAAGCTTCTTGAAATTAGGAAAGCCACCCCTGAAATGTCCATCGTGACTTTGGAAGTCAACAAGGCCGGAGAAGTTTTCGGCAAAGATATTAAATGTCCTTCGGAAGTTGAAATTTTGAACCCGGATCAGTACATCTGCACCGTTGAAAAAGGCACGAAATTCAAGATCGAAATGCGGGTGGAAAAAGGCGTCGGCTACGTTCCGGCAACCCAGAAACAAAAAGAAGAAAAAGACCCGCAAGTTATTTTGATGGATGCCATTTATTCTCCTGTCAGAAAAGTTCGCTACAATGTCGAGGCTACTCGTGTCGGCCAAGCCACAAAC